>LIAZ01000007.1 GCA_001438985.1 Acidimicrobium sp. BACL17 MAG-120823-bin42
ATTTTTGCGTTTGGCGCTACGCCAGATCCACCAATACCGTTATTCGAAGCAGCAGCGACAATCCCTGCAACGTGAGTGCCGTGACCTTGATTGTCGACGTCATTTCCATCTGGCGATTCGGCAAGTCCAAAATAGGTTTTCCCGACTAACAGATTGGCCGTCAAATCGGGATGCGGTCCACTACCGCTATCAACCACTGCAACTGTGATACCAGAACCGGTTGTAGTTGACCAGACCGAATCAGCGCCAATAGCAAACACACCCCATTGCTGCGCAAGTAACGGATCGGGTAATGATGCCGCAGCACGTTGGGGTGCACTTGTCAGTACTCCAAACAGCACAGCGAACGCTGTTACAAAAGGGAGTATTCGCTTAATCAAGAATGAAATTCTTACACGCCCATGGCGTGAAACCCACCGTCGACATGCACGATCTCGGCAGTAGTTGCAGGAAACCAATCCGAAAGCATGGCAACACAGGTGCGCGCGACCGCGCTTGAGTCATTGACATCCCAGCCAAGGGGTGCTCGCTCGTCCCAAACATCTTCAAATTTTTGAAAACCAGGGATCGATTTTGCCGCCATGGTGCGGATCGGTCCTGCTGCCACAAGGTTGCAGCGAATGTTTTTGCTGCCGAGTTCTTTTGCTAGGTAACGGTTGGTCGATTCCAACGCGGCTTTGGCAACACCCATCCAGTTGTATGCAGGCCATGCAACCGTGTTATCAAAATCAAGTCCAACAATGGTTCCACCACTCGTCATCAGCGGCACAAAGGAATCGGCGAGTGTTTTCAATGAATACGCAGAGATTTGCATCGCTACAGAAACGTCTGACCATTGGGCGGCCATAAAGTCGTCGCCTAAGCAAACAGCAGGTGCAAAGCCGATGGCATGGAGAACGCCATCAACACGGCCAAGGTGAGACTCAGCAGCATCACGAGCCGTCACGATGTGCTCATCAACCGTGACATCAAACTCGACCACCTTGATGTCGTGGCTGAGCTTGCGGGCAGTTCGCTCAGTGATGGACAGCCCACGACCTGCTCCTGTAAGCAGCACCTGGGCGCCTTCTTGAAGGGCAAGCTTGGCCACTCCATAGGCAAGTGAGGCATCGGTGAGCACTCCGGTTATCACAATATTTTTGCCATCCAAAATTCCCATGACTATGACCGTAGTTCCCGCACATGGTTTGTGTAAGGCTTCAGGGATGCGCATCGGAATTATTGGCGGTACCGGCCCAGCAGGAAGCGGGTTGGCCCTCCGCATGAGTGTGGCCGGTCACCAGGTTGTTCTCGGCTCGCGATCGAAAGATCGCTCGGAAGAAAAGGCAGCCGAATTGGTCAAGCAATGGCCTGATTATGGTCTGAAGTTTGAGACGGGAACCAACGCTGATGCCGCAGAGTGCGAACTGATCGTGGTCGCTACGCCGTGGGATTCAACCGCCACCATCGTTGGTGAACATGCCGAAGCTCTGCGCGGCAAGATCGTTGTCACGATGGCTAATGCACTGGTGCGTGTGGGTAAAGAATTTCAACCACTTGTTCCACCGCGCGGAAGTATTGCAGCCCACGTTCAAGCAGAGATACCAGGTAGTCGCGTTGTTGCAGCGATGCAGCACTTGCCAGCTAAAGAACTAGGCAACTTGAACCATCACGTCGACTCTGACGTATTGATCTGCTCTGACTTTCCTGAGGCGATTGAAGTGGTGAGTGATCTTGTTACACAGATTCCTGGATGTCGTCCTTTGAATACGGGTCGGTTGTCAAATGCGCTGGCGCTTGAAGCGTTCACAGCTGTCTTGTTGCAATTGAATGTGCGATACAAGACGAGGGTTGCTCCGCGACTCACAGGAATTCCTGACGTCGACCCGGTAAGTGGTCGCGTAATGAAACTGGGCTAGTGCATTGTCGATGCAACTATTTGATACTGCACAACAAAAGGTAGTTGCCTTTGAGCCGGGCCCAACCGTGCTCATGTACACGTGTGGGATCACTCCATATGACGCAACTCATCTCGGTCATGCGTTCACGTTTATTGCTTACGATGTGTTGCAGAGACGATTGATTGACAAGGGCCATCAAATTAAGTGCGTGCGTAACGTAACTGATATTGATGATCCGTTGTTTGCAAAAGCGCGCGAACTCGGTGTTCATTATCTCGATCTTGCGATGGGCGAAGAAGCACGGTTTGAAGCGGACATGACTGCTCTCAATGCATTGCCGGTGTTTAGTACTCCACGGGCGTCATCGGCGATTCCAGATATTCGTGGATTTATAGGCATGGTGATTGACCGAGGTTTTGCCTACGAAGCGGGCGGGTCGGTGTATTTTGATGTTGAAAAGTTTCCGCAGTTCGGCAAGATTTCTCATCTCTCGCGCGAACACATGATCGAGTTGGCACGCGAGCGTGGAGGCAATGTTGATGACCCTCACAAACGCAATCCACTTGATTTTGTGTTGTGGCATCCATCGGCTTCCGACGAGCCCTCGTGGGACACACTGTGGGGTGCGGGTCGGCCGGGTTGGCATATCGAGTGCTCGGCGCTTGCTCTGCGTGAATTAGGAACCACGATCGATCTACACGGTGGTGGAAGCGATCTGATTTTTCCGCACCATGAATGCGAGCGAGCACAATCCGAGGCTGCAACTGGCGAGCCATTTGTCAAACACTGGATGCATGTCGCTTTGGTCGCAATGGATGGCCACAAGATGTCGAAAAGTCGTGGCAACTTGGTGTTTGTTGACAAGTTGCGCACCCAGCATGACCCTCGTGCGATTAGGTTGGGATTGATCGAGCATCATTATCGGGTTGAGTGGGAATGGGACGATGGCCT
Source organism: Acidimicrobium sp. BACL17 MAG-120823-bin42 (assembly GCA_001438985.1). Lineage (GTDB taxonomy): Bacteria > Actinomycetota > Acidimicrobiia > Acidimicrobiales > Ilumatobacteraceae > UBA3006. The sequence continues at coordinate 2,832 of LIAZ01000007.1, forward strand.
CATGAAGCGCAATGAGCAACGGTTGGCGTTGTGGTCTGCCACTGCAGAAGCCGGAGCAGCAGACGACGCTGTACTGAACGAAGTGCGCCAAGCGCTTGATAATGACCTAGATACTCCTACTGTGATTTCACTGATTGACGATGCAGCTCGGCGAGGGCACAATGTGCGTGGCTGTGCATCTTTGTTGGGAGTGGTCATCTAATGAACAAGCGGGTCGATTCGCTGTATACGGGTGCGACCGAATTGCAACGGCGTGTTCGGCCAGCGGTGAGAGCGGTGAGTAATCGACTGTGGAATTTTGATCTCCGGGGTTTCGACCAGTTGCCCGAGAGCGGTCCGGCAATCTTGTGCGCAAACCATGTTTCGTTTTTGGACTCGGCATTTTTGATCATCCATGCACCGCGAAATATTTCATTTGTGGGCAAGAGCGAGTATCTCGATTCGTGGAAGACACGAAGATTGTTTCCGGCCTTAGGGATGATCCCCATTGATCGTGAGGGCGGAGAGAAGTCATCAGTTGCACTTGATGCTGCCGAGAATGTTTTGCGAAGAGGCGAATTGTTTGGCATATTTCCCGAAGGAACACGTAGTCGTGATGGAATGCTGTACAAAGGAAAAACCGGCGCGGCTCGGCTTGCCATGAAATTGCGATGCCCGATTTTCCCGGTGGGCATCGTTGGCACGCGAGAAATTCAGCCACCAGATGCACGAGTTCCACGGTTACGCGGGCATGTACAGATCACGATTGGACGACCAATTACTCCTGATCGTTACCTGCAGCGCACGGATGATCATTTGGTGTTGCGTGAAATGACTGATGAAGTGATGTTTGAAATTCAGTCGATCACGGGTCAGCAATATCGCAATGTGTACTCATCGCAACGACTGGCTCAAGCACCAACGGAATCGGCGGCAGGCGGGCGAGAAACAGTTTCATCAGGTAAATAGGCAGGCCTCTGTTCGCCTTGCCAACCTAGAATGAAGGCGCGATGAGTGTTTCACTAATTGATGTCCAATTGCCCGACGGTTCGACCAGGTCGTTACCCACAGGGTCGACCGCGCTTGATCTGGCCCAGGCAATCGGCTCGCGTCTTGCGAAAGCGGCAGTGGCAGCGGTGGTGGACGGCGCCGAGGTTGATATCACCAGTCCGCTTGTTCATGGTGCCCACGTTGCAATTGTTACTGCAGATTCGCAAGCAGGTCGTCATGTATTGCGCCACTCAACGGCACATGTTTTGGCCCAAGCAGTGTTGCAACACTTTCCCGGTGCGAAATTCACCATCGGCCCCGCAATTGAAGATGGTTTCTATTACGACTTTGAACTGCCAGGCGGAAAGACATTCAGCGACAGTGATCTCGAAGCAATCACCGAACGGATGAAAGCAATCGTTAAGGCAGATCAACCATTCATAAGATCAGAGATGAGTGCGGCCGAAGCACTCGTGTTGTTTTCTGATCAGCCGTACAAGCAAGAGATCATTGAACGAGTTACAACAGGTGCCGCGGACGGATCTGATGCCACTGAGGTGGCGGGTGACGGATCGGTGAGCGTGTATCGAAACTCGGACACCTTTGTCGACTTATGTCGTGGCCCGCATGTTCCGAGTACATCACGACTCGGTCATTTTGCGCTCATGAAAGTGGCTGGTGCATATTGGCGCGGCAATGAAAAGGGACCCATGTTGCAGCGCATTTATGGCACCGCGTGGGAGTCAAAGTCGGCACTTGATGAACACATCACTCGACTTGCAGAAGCAGAAAAGCGTGATCACCGCAAACTTGCAGTGGAAATGGACTTGTTGTCGTTTCCTTCCGAGCTTGGTGGTGGGTTGGCGGTTTGGCATCCCAAGGGTGCAATTGTTCGCAAGCTGATGGAGGACTACAGCAGGTATCGCCATCAACATGGTGGCTACCAGTTCGTTTTCACCCCGCACATCGCCAATGCAACGCTGTTCGAGACATCGGGGCATTTGCATTTTTACAAAGACGGCATGTATCCGCCAATGGAAATGGACAACGGCACGTATTACCCGAAGCCAATGAATTGTCCAATGCATTGTCTGATTTATCGTGATCGTCAACGCAGCTATCGCGAACTTCCGTTGCGACTGTTTGAGTTGGGCACGGTGTATCGCTACGAACGTGCGGGCACCTTGCACGGATTGTTGCGGATTCGCGGGTTTACTCAAGACGACAGCCATATTTTTTGTACCGAAGACCAGATGGCAGATGAAATCACGTCATTGCTCGACTTTGTGTTATCGGTGTTGCGCCAATTCGGTTTTGATGATTTTGAGTTCAAACTTTCTACCCGTGACCCAGAGAAATCGGTGGGTACTGATGAAATATGGGACAAGGCAACCTTGGCATTGCGCGAAGCACTTGATCGTCACGGCATGGAATACTCGGTTAAGGAAGGTGACGCGGCGTTTTATGGCCCAAAGATCGATATTGACGTGCGAGATGCCATCGGTCGAAAGTGGCAGTTGAGCACGATTCAGTGCGACTTCAATCTTCCGGAACGGTTTGGTTTGGAGTACATCGGAGCTGATAACGGCAGGCATCGTCCGATCATGTTGCATCGTGCCTTGTTTGGATCAGTTGAACGATTCTTTGGCGTGTTGCTCGAGCACTATGGAGGCGCGTTCCCCGCATGGTTGGCGCCAGTGCAGGTTCGCGTACTTGCGGTGACCTCCCAGCACGAGGCGTATGCGCAGTCACTCGTGAAGCGCATGCGTGCCGAAGGGTTCCGGGTTGATGTTGTAGAGGCTGATGAGCAACTAGGAAAGCGAATCCGTAGCGCGAAACTAGAACGAATCCCGTATGTCTTGGTCGTGGGCGACGATGATGTCGCAGCGACAACCGTAGGTGTTAATCCTCGTGGTGGTGACGTGATTCGTGGGGTCAGTGTCGACGCATTCATTAACCAGTTGCGCGAAGAGACACAAACAGAATCTTCGATCGGCGTGCAGTAATCGCCATGCTTGACCGCATCTGGAATGGCTGGCGTGCTGAGTATGTACAACGCGACTCACATGGTGTCGCATCTGACAAATCAGTATTCAGCGAAATTCTGGAATCAGGTCTTCCCGATGAAGAAACTTTTATAGTGCATCGCGGTCAGACATGTTTCGTCATCATGAATGCATTTCCGTATTCGTCTGGACATGTTCTGGTTATCCCGTACCGCGAGGTGCCCGATCTTGAGCTGTTGACAGAAGAAGAGACAACAGAGATCTGGTTGACAGTGACCAAAGTGGTTCAGACTATTAAGGCCGAGTTCAAGCCACAGGGAATGAACGTGGGAATCAACTTGGGGCATGCAGCGGGTGGCAGTGTTGCTCAACATCTGCACATTCATGTTGTGCCGCGGTGGGGAGGCGATTCAAACTTCATGGTTGCAGTGGCGACGACGAAAATTTTGCCTGAGGCGCTTGACGTGACGGCAGCAAGAATTCGTAAGCGATGGAAGGAGTTCCAATGAGCGAGAACAGCAGTGATGAGATTCGCGATCAACTACCGAGCGACTTGGATGTTTCGGCATTTGTCGGCCCATATCAGTTTCCTGATAACAGGCGTCGTCGTATTCCTGGGTATCTCTATTTAGGAATTTCGGCATGCAGTATTGCGCTGTGGATATTCAACGATCAATCAAGTGGACTAGTTAACGATGGAATTTTGGTATTCGGAATTGCACTCGCAGCATTTGCGCTGTTTGTGTTGTCATCATCGTGGCCAATGACGGTTAACGAGCGCGATGCACTCGTGCGTGCTTCTCAGGCAGTCGACTTTGCAGTTGGTCATGCCTCAGCGCAACAGGTGTGGAGAGGAATTCGCAGTCGTCCAACATGGCGCGTGTTTTGCTACAGCGCCCAAGAGCCACCGACTCATCGGGGACTCGTGCTAGTCGACGCAGTTGATGGTGCCATCATTGAATGCCTTGTTGAACTCAACCCCGACACTGCTGCAACATCGGCATAGCGGCTGTTCGGTAGTATTGCTTCAATGTTTGACGGCCACTTTCGAACTCAGATCGAGCGCTATGTTCGGCCTGTAGGCGAGTCTCTTCGACGCACGGGATTATCGCCAGACCATTTCACCATCTTGGGCATGTTGGTAGCCGCGGGGGCTGCGGTTGCCATTGGCGGCGGCAAGATGCAGTTGGGGTTGTTTCTCGTAATCTGTTCAGCACTGCCGGACTTGTTGGATGGCGCATTAGCGAAAGCGTCTAATTCCGCGAGCCAACGTGGGGCATTTTTCGATTCAGTTGTTGACCGTGTCAGTGACTCATTGTTGTTCGGTGGTGTTGCGTGGTTCTATGCAAGTTCGAATTCACCTCAGTTTGTGATCGTGCCGTTCGCCATTCTTGGTGCGTCGCTGATCATTTCTTATGAACGTGCAAAGGCAGAATCGCTTGGGTTGCAAGCAAAAGGCGGGCTCATGGAGCGAGCCGAACGCATTATCTTGCTGTGTGTTGGGTTGCTGTTTGACTCGCTGTTGAAGTGGGTATTGGTGGTCATGCTGGTGTTGACGATTGCCACCGCCGTGCAGCGGTTTATCAAGGTCTGGAAGCAGGCAGCGGTTGCGCCTCGCACGGCCGAAAAGCAAGCAATTGCACGTTCGCGTCGCGCATCTCGTCGTGCACGTCGAGATGATTATCGTGCTCGTTTCGCGCGTCGACGTCGTATTCAATAACCTTCGCATATGGCCGGTCCTCGCGATGCTGGGTTCGATGCACTAACCCTCGCGGGATACAGAACTGCATCATTGTTTGCCAAGTTGACACCAAGCCCGTTGGCGCTTGGCGCTTCTCTCGCACTTGGCGCTCCATTGGCGCTTGGCATGCGCGATAAGCGTGCAATGATCGAGCGGCATTTACAGCGCGTTAATCCGGCTTTGAAAGGTTTCGCGTTGCGACAAGCGGTGCAAGAGTCGTTTCAGAGTTATACGCGTTATTACCTGGAGACATTTCGATTAGGAACGTTGTCAAAGAAACAGATTGAGGCAGGATTCAGTGTTGATGGTTTCAAATACATCGAACAAGGGATAGCAGCAGGTAACGGTGTCATTCTTGCGCTTCCACATTTGGGTGGTTGGGAATGGTCGGGCAGATGGTTGGTTGATCAAGGTTATGGATTAACTGCGGTGGTCGAACATTTGGACAACGAAGAGCTCTTTGAGTGGTTTAAGCAAATGCGCAGTCGCGTTGGTGTGGATGTCATTCCATTAGATGACAAAGCGGGTGTGCGTGTGGGTAAAGCATTAAAAGATAATCGTGTGGTGTCGTTGTTGTGTGATCGCGACATTCCCCGCGATGGTGTGCGCTCGGGGGTAGAGGTTGAGTTCTTTGGCGAGCGAACGACGGTGCCTGCTGGCCCCGCATTCTTTGCATTACGCACGGGAGCAGCGTTGCTGCCACTTGCAACATATTTCACGCGTAGAGCCGATGGTCATCACACGGTGGTTCGTCCGCCGATTCCGGTAGCTCGTGAAGGTGCGTTGCGAGACGATATTGCTCGGATCACACAACTACTCATGATTGAAATCGAAGCGTTGATCCGAAGGGCTCCCGAGCAATGGCATTTGTTTCAACCAAATTGGCCGAGTGACCCCGGCTTCAATTAGGCGAGCAGCGTACGAAGCTCATTGAGTCGTTCGTGATTCACGCGGTACCACACCCACGTTCCACGACGTTCGCTGAGGAGTAGTCCTGCCTCACGCAATACCTTGAGGTGATGGCTCACGGTTGGCTGCGATCGACCCGTTGGCTTCACAAGGTGGCAGGCACATGTTTCGGTATCGGGTGAGGCAGCAATCAGGCTGAATAGCTTCAGACGAATAGGGTCGGCAAGCGCGGCAAATCCAACGGATAAACCCTCAGCCTGTTTCGTGGTGAGTGCGGCATCTGAAACAGGGCCACAACACTCTTGTGAGGTGGCTGAAAGTCGTATCGGTTGGGGCGTCTTTGTTATATTGATACTTATCAATATAACAGATGGAAGAGGTAGATGATGTCACGAGTGCAATTGGCGTTAAACGTGAGCAATCTGGACGAGGCAATCGAGTTTTACTCGAAGATGTTTAATACCAAGCCCGCAAAGGTGCGTGAGGGGTATGCGAACTTCGCCATTGTCGATCCGCCACTCAAATTGGTGCTGATGGAGCAGGCAGGAATACCCAAAGGCGAGTTTCACCATTTGAATCATCTCGGTGTCGAACTAGAAAACTCTGAACGTGTTGATCAATCAATCGCACGATTTGAGGACCTGGGTTTGGTCGACAAGGTAGAAAAAGACACCGTGTGTTGCTATGCCAAACAGGACAAAGTATGGGTGCAGTCACCCGATGATGCACCGTGGGAGTTTTATACCGTCCTTGCTGACTCGCCAAGTTATTACGTCAAAATTGATGATGGTTCGGGTTCAGCGTGCTGTTCATGATGCGTCGATTAGCCGCCGAAGCACTCGGCACGTGTTTGCTGATAGTTGCAGTAATTGGTTCGGGAATCATGGCGGAACGATTGACGCAAGACGTGGCGTTGCAGTTGCTGTGCAATGCAGTGGCTACGGGTGGCGCACTTGTTGCATTGATTCTGATTTTTGCTCCAGTGTCTGGAGCATCGTTCAATCCAATCGTTGGAATCGTGGGCGCCTTGCTAGGAGAGGGAAGTTGGAAAGACACTGCACTGTATGCAATTGCACAAACCATTGGTGGTTGCACGGGAGCGGTCATCGCCAACGTGATGTTTGATCTCGATGCAATCAACTTGTCTGAAAAGGTACGCACTGGGTCAAACATTTGGATCTCCGAAGCTGTTGCATCTGTTGGTTTGCTCGTGGTGATTTACGGAACGATTCGTGCGAAACGGGCGAACTTGGTTCCGTTCACAGTTGCTGCGTGGATCACCGGTGCGTACTTCTTTACCTCGTCTACTTCGCTTGCCAACCCTGCCGTTACCGTTTCTCGCACATTGAGCAACACCTTTGCCGGAATCGCACCGGAGTCGGTTCCCATGTTCATCGTGATGCAACTTGTTGGTGCCGTAATTGGTTTTGGAATTATTCGTTTTGTATTTGACGAGAGTGCAGCATGAGCGACGAGTCAATTCCTGGCGTGTTGTTTTTGTGCGTGCACAATGCGGGACGTAGCCAAATGGGTGCCGGGTTCATGCGCTCGTTAGGCGGTGCCAAGGTTCGGGTGTTTTCTGGTGGGTCGGAACCTGCTGCGAAGGTAAATCCTTCTGCTGTACTTGCAATGCGCGAGGTCGGTATTGACATTGCCGACTACGTACCTGCGAAGTGGTCAATGGAAATGTTGCACGAAGTAGATGTGGTCGTCACGATGGGTTGTGGAGACACGTGCCCGTACATTCCAGGTAAGCGCTACGTGGATTGGCCGTTAGATGATCCGGCTGGTCAGGGGGTTGATGCGGTGCGACCAATTCGTGACCAGATTAAGACTCTCGTTGAAGCGTTGTTAATTGAACTCGCGGTGCATTAACTCTCAAACGCAGCAAACAACTCCGCAATAGCTTTTGCCTGTCCGCCACTTGTGGACGACATCACAGCAATGGGAAGTACTCCGGCGTTTGCCCATGCGGCAAATTGCTCGCGAACCTGGGAAGCATTTCCCGAAATGGTGCAGTCACGCAACCAATCGTCGGTCATGGCCTGTTGTAATTGTTCAGCGAGTGACTCCTTGGGAGTGTTCGCAATAATCGATTCGATGCGGTCCATTTCTTTGTCGTAGCCAGCCCCGCGCCAATAGTTGCGATAGTTGGGTAGTGACACATAGCCGGTCAGGGTTTTGCGATGAATCGCATACGCGGCATCGAGGTCGTCGCTGATCACGGTTGGCACCATGTTCGACATAAAGAACTGATCCGGCATGGTTGGCGCGATTGATGCAACCTGGCGGCTGATGTCGCGCAGTGATGCGTTGGCCCAAATAGCACCTTGTGAAATCTCGGTAGAAAGCGCGAGCATCTTGTCGCGCAGCGTGGCCAGAAAGATCGGTGGCAATTGGCCCGAAAAACGTTCGTTTGCTCGCATTGCCTGTACGTAGTTGGCAATATCGGAAAGTGGTTTACCTGTAGAAACACCAAGTCGTTGCACAACTGGACCATGGCTCACACCAATACCAAGTCCAAATCGACCGCCAGAAACTTCATGAATATGTGCTGCAGTGTTTCCTAGTTCAACGGGATGGCTGTAGTACATCGGTTGAATCGATGTCCAAAACCTGATGGTTGACGTCGCATGTGCAAGTGAAACGCACAATCCCAAAGTTCCGCCAAGGCTCGGGCACGCAATCCCTGCAAATCCTCGACGCTCAGCCTCGATAGCCAAATCCAATATTGCGTGTCGTTTCGTTGGTGATGCAACGAGAGAAATCGCAGGAAGCGTGTATGTAGAGGGTGAGAACGTGATCATGGCTTGAATACTCCTTGTAGACGCCTACCGTATATGGCGTGAACATGTTGCGCATCGCCATGGTGAGCCCGTACAGCGTGTCGGTCCCGGGGGGTGTGCAGGCTCAGGTGCTTGGGCTTTCTCGTGAGCTTCGTCGTCTCGGGCATGAAGTGCGAGTGCTCGCGCCGTGTGATGGCCCACCGCCCGAACCTTTTGTCACCCCGCTCGGTAACAGCCTGCCAACAGCAGCCAATGGTTCAGTAGCTCCGTTAGCGCCAGATCCGTCTGCTGCATTGCGAACAATTCGTGCGCTGAACGATGAGGCGTTTGACATCATCCACTTGCACGAGCCAATTGTTCCTGGACCAACGGTCACGGCGTTGTTGCTCAAGCTGGCACCAACAGTGGGCACCTTTCATGCAGCCGGCGACTCAACTTCGTACCGAGTGTTGAACAAGACAGCGCGATGGGCGGCAGAGCACTTAACAACTCGAGTCGCGGTAAGTGACTCAGCTAAGGAGTTGGCTCATCGCTACCTGGGTGGCGAATATACAACGTTGTTCAACGGAATTGAGTTGCAGAGATATCAGAAACCACATGTAGATCGTGAAGCATCACCAACCATTTTCTTTTGCGGAAGATATGAACCGCGAAAAGGTTTGGAAGTGTTATTGCAAGCCATGTCGCATATTCCCGCCGACGTGAAATTGTGGATTGCTTCCGATGGTCTTGGAATCGACGATCTGCAGAACACGTACGGTGCAGATTCGCGAATCAAGTGGCTGGGCAGAATCTCGGAGGAAGACAAGTTAGACAGATTGGCTCGTTGCTCAGTCTTTTGTGCTCCTTCACTACGTGGTGAGTCATTTGGAATTGTGTTACTTGAGGCAATGGCCGCGGGCGCGCCATTGGTCGCGAGCAATATCAGTGGGTACAACAATGTTACAAGTAGTGAACGCAATGCCTTGCTCGTCGAGCCAGGAAACCCTGTCGAGTTGGCCAGGTGCATCATGCGCACGTTCAAAGAACCAGAGCTGCGAAAATCGTTAGTAACGGGCGGCTATGAGCGTGCAACGGATTTTTCGATGGAACGATTGGCAGAGCAATATCTCTCCATCTATCGAAAGCTGTTGAGTGACGAGAAATTGAGAATCCTCGAAATCAAACCGAATCGTTTTGTCGCAATCTTTGGGGATCGCATTCTTCGACGCCCTAAGTTCCTCTCAGCCAAAGATGACTGAACTTCAGTCCGAGCGTCAACGCCGTAGACTGTCCTTATGAATTCCACGCTGCTAATAATTGTCGTAGTTGTCATTCTGGTTTTGGCGATTGGTGGGGTGTATAACTCGCTCATTCGTCGTCGCAATGAAGTAGATAACGCGTGGAGCCAAATTGATGTGCAATTGAAGCGTCGGCTTGATTTGATCCCAAATCTTGTTGAAACCGTCAAGGGTTACGCGGCTCACGAAAAGACTGCGCTTGAAGCAGTGGTCGCTGCACGTAACTCGGCAATGGCAGCATCGTCTGATCCGCATGCTCAAGCGGCTGCAGATACTGCGATATCTGGTGCATTGCGTCAACTCTTTGCGCTATCCGAGGCGTATCCCGATCTGAAGGCGAATCAAGGTTTTGTTTCTCTGCAAGAAGAGTTGGCAAATACAGAAAGCCGGATTGCTTACGCCCGCCAGTTTTATGGAGATGCGGTCGCTACGTACAACACAGCGATTCAAAATTTTCCAGCGGTGTTCATTGCTCGAGCCTTCTCCTTTGCTGAACGCGAATTCTTTGAGGCAGAGGATGCTGCACGCGTGGTTCCAGAAGTGAAGTTCTAATCATGAACGATTTGATCTCAGCAAATAAACGCCGCACTGTTTTTTTGATGTTTGGATTTGTTGCCGTAGTGCTCTTGGTTGGCGTAGCAGTTGGATCGCTCGTTGGAAATGGTGTTACCGGAACTCTTATCGCCCTCGTGATATCTGCGGTTGTGGCGGTTACGTCATACTGGAAATCAGACAGCATCGCGTTAGCAGTAAGTCGAGCGGTTCCAGCAGATGAAACCGAGTTTCGCAGGTTGCACAACCTGGTCGAAGGTTTGTGTATTGCGGGAGGTTTACCGAAGCCGCGGGTATATGTCATTCATGACGAAGCACCAAATGCGTTTGCAACAGGACGCAATCCAAAGCATGCCGCGATTGCGATCACGACAGGTTTGTTAGCAACGATGAACCGCGTCGAGCTTGAAGGCGTTGTTGCTCACGAACTTTCGCACATCAAAAATTACGACATCTTGGTTTCCACGTTGGCGGTCACTCTCGTTGGCACAGTTGCAATAATCACCGACATAACGTTGCGGATGATGTGGTGGAACGGTGGTCGTGTAAGCAGGGGTGGCGATCGCGGAGATCGGGGTAACCCTCTAGCCCTTATCGGATTTGTGCTGTTGTTGGTATCTCCATTGATCGCTCGGGCGATGCAGGCTGCTGTAAGTCGCCGTCGTGAAACATTGGCTGATGTGTCGGCTATACGCATGACGAGGTACCCGCCGGGTTTGATTTCAGCGCTCGAAAAACTTCAGGCCGATCACACGGAAACGGCCTCGGCCAGTATGGCTACGGCTCACATGTGGATTGAGCAGCCGCTTTCTGGAGTGAAAGACGCGGGCCGACTGGGCATGTGGCATAAACTTTTCAATACCCACCCGCCTCTATCGGAGCGAATTGCTTTGCTCAGGGAGATGTAATTATGAAGTTTGTTCGCATGAGCTCCCGCCTGGCTGCGCTCGCAGCAGTAATCACTTTGTCAGCATGCGGAGGATCAAGCGACACAACGTCGGATTCATCGGTTGTTGTCCCAGTCACCGATGTGGTGCTTGATGAGCCGGTCTATCCGCTAACCGGTCTGCCTATTAGCGATCAGGCTGCGGCGTCGCGAGTTGCGATGGTGGTCAAAATTGATAACCACCCTTCGGCACGGCCTCAGGCAGGTATTAATCAAGCCGACATCATCTTCGAAGAAAATGTCGAAAAGCTCACACGGTATGCAGCGGTGTTTCATAGCGAAGGTTCCGATCCAGTCGGACCAATTCGCAGTGGCCGTTTTCAGGACATCAATATGGTGGGCTCTCTAAATAAGCCACTGTTCGTATGGAGCGGTGGCAATAGCAAGGTTTCATCAGCGATCGCAAAGTCGGATCTTGTTGACTTGAGTTATTCAAAAGCAAATACTGACGGTGGCTTTAAGCGAAATGATGAATACAGGGCACCGCACAACCTGTTTGCTGAAACCACAAAACTATGGACACTTGCGCCAGCCGGATCAGCGGCGCCGGTGCAACAGTTTGCCTATCGCTCGGTCAGTGATGCCAATGCATCAACGTCTAAAGAATCCACAGGACTCAAAGTGTCAATGGATGGTGTGAAGGTGCAGTGGGATTGGGATCCAGCGACCAGGGAGTATGTCCGAACCCAGAACGGTTCAGTTGTGGTCGACCCGCAAGATGTTGCACTCTCGGTGCCAAACGTTGTGGTCCTTGAGGTGGTGTACACCAACACGTACAGCCCAACATCAAAGACGCTCGGGACGGGCAAGGTCTACGTATTTACCAACGGTGTTGTCTATGAAGGAACCTGGTCGCGAAACGACCGCTTGAAGCCATTCGAGCTGAAAGATTCGGCAGGTGGCGTGATCAAGTTGACCCCGGGACAGACCTTTGTGCAGGTGGCTCGTGCAGATAAGACCGCGGTGGTAACCGCGGGACTTACTCAAGACGACGTTGAGTTCCCGTAACTAATTCGCCAATAATTCTGTAGGGACGCTTAGGGGCGACGCGGCGGCGGTCGGTACGCTTATTGCCATGACTACACGCAAGAGCACATCAGCTTCTGGTTCGATGAGGGTTAATCGCGGTTTGGCAGAAATGCTCAAAGGCGGCGTCATTATGGACGTTGTCAACCCCGAGCAAGCAAAGATTGCCGAAGATGCGGGTGCGACCGCGGTAATGGCCCTTGAGCGTGTGCCAGCCGATATTCGTCGTGACGGTGGTGTTGCTCGAATGAGCGACCCGGAAATGATTGAAGGCATCAAAGCGGCAGTAACGATTCCCGTTATGGCCAAGGCTCGAATTGGGCATTTTGTGGAAGCACAAATTTTGGAATCGCTCGGAGTCGACTTTATCGATGAGTCGGAAGTGCTGACACCAGCCGACGAAGCGCATCACATCGACAAATTTGCGTTTACGGCCCCATTCGTCTGTGGTGCAACAAATCTCGGAGAAGCATTGCGCCGAATCAGTGAAGGCGCCGCTCTCATTCGCTCGAAGGGTGAAGCAGGAACAGGAAACGTTGTGGAGGCTGTTCGTCACCTTCGTAACATCACGGGAGACATTCGTCGAATCACACAGGCCGATGCTGCAGAGTTATTTGAGTGGGCGAAAAAACTTGGTGCACCTTTGCCACTCGTACAAGAAATTGCCGAAACTGGAAAATTGCAAGTGCCATTGTTTTGCGCAGGCGGAATCGCCACACCAGCAGACGCAGCATTAGCAATGCAGTTGGGCGCTGAAGCGGTGTTTGTGGGTTCGGGAATATTCAAGAGCAACGATCCAGCCCCACGGGCAAAGGCAATTGTTGAAGCCACAACCCATTTCCGTGATGCACACATTCTGGCAAAGGTGAGCAGAAATCTCGGCGCACCGATGACCGGAATTGGTATGGATCAGATCAACGAGCGATACGCCGAGCGTGGTTGGTAATCGAGAAACATCTTGAGTGGTGTCATTGGTGTCCTTGCGCTGCAAGGAGCATTTGAAGCACACGAAGCAGTGTTGCGTGGCATGGGTTGCCAAACACAGCAGGTGCGAACGCCTGATGATTTAGCCAAGGTTGATTCTCTTGTTCTTCCTGGTGGAGAGTCGACAACGATGTCGCACTTACTCGTAACTTCTGGGCTGTTCGATCCATTACAAGCGCGGATAGATGATCATCTTCCTGTGTTCGGAACGTGTGCCGGAATGATCCTGTTGTCAGCACACATTGAAGATGGCCGACCCGATCAGCGTTGCTTTTCAGCAATTGATATTGATGCTCGTCGTAATGCATACGGGCGGCAGATTGACAGTTTCGAAACTGATTTAGCGGTGCAAGGAATTGATGGCGACTTTCATGCCGTATTCATTAGGGCGCCACAGGTTGTCCGTTATGGTCCAGGTGTGAATATTTTGGCTCGCCATGATGACGATGTTGTCCTTGCACGCGAAGGTGCGGTGCTTGTTGCATCGTTTCATCCCGAATTGACTGATGACAACCGAATTCATCGGCTGTTTATTGAAATGTTGCAGGAGGTTTAGGTATGTCTGGACATTCCAAATGGGCAACGATCAAACGCAAGAAGGGCGCTATCGATGCGGCTCGAGGCAAAACATTTGCGAAGTTGTCACGCCAGCTTGATGTAGCAACGCGAGAGGGTGGTGGAGATCCTGCAAGTAATGCAACATTGCGAACCATTATTCAAAAGGCAAAAGCAGCCCACATGACCAACGATGCGATTGATCGCGCAATTAAACGCGGTCTTGGCGAACAAAGTGGTGCTGCATACGAGACCGTCACCTACGAAGGCTATGCGCCAGGAGGAGTGGCGATGCTTGTTGATGCCCTGACGAATAATCGCAATCGCACTGCCGCGGACGTGCGCATGGCATTTACCAAATCTGGAGGAGCATTGGCCGAACCAGGTGCGGTTGCGTGGCAGTTCTCGCGAAAAGGAATAGTGCAAGTGGATAAGACTGTCACCGAAGACGAAGTGATGTTGGTCGCACTCGACCATGGTGCAGAAGATGTCACTGACGATGGTGATTCATGGCGAGTTACGTGTGACTCGGCAACGGTATTTGAACTCAAGGCTGCGTTAGAAGAGGCAGGCATGAATGTTGTGTCTGCGCAGAACACGATGGTGTCATCAATGAGTGTCGCAGTGGACAATCCAGATGATGCCAAAGCAATCGTTAAGATCATGGATGATCTTGAAGACAATGATGACGTTCAAGACGTATACGCAAACTTTGATATTTCAGACGAACTACTCAGCGAGGTTGCACAATGACACTAAAAGCAGGAGATCGGGCGCCAGATTTTACGTTGCCTGGAACAAGTGGAAAGTCATATTCGCTTTCCGATTACGCAGGCAAACCGGTAGTCATCGTGTTTTATCCCGGAGACAATACGCCTGTGTGCACGAAGCAGCTCAATGCCTATAACGATGAGATGAGCGAGTTTGACAATGTTGGTGCTCAGATCATCGGAATTTCATCACAGGATGTGTCAAGTCACGACGAGTTTTCGGGTAAGCATGGTTTCGCGTTCCCATTACTGGCAGATGTTGACAAACACGTCTCGCAGCAATACGGCATCTTGGGACCTCTCGGGTTTCCCCGCAGGAGCGTGTTCGTTGTCGATGGCAAAGGCATCGTTCGCTATGTTCATCGGGCGTCAGCGGGGTTGACATATCGGCCAGTTCGCGAGCTCATCGAAGCGGTGGAAAAGGCCAAACTCAACTCGTAAGCCGAACTAGTCTTGAACATATGTTCGCCCCAACGTCGTCTGTGGTGCTGGGGATCGACCCTGGTTTAACGCGCTGTGGTTTTGCTGCCTTGTTGCCCAGTGCTGGTGGCAAGGCCGATGTGGTCTCAATGGGTGTGCTGACATCTCCTAAAGATGATCAGTTGCCACAACGACTTGCGATGATCCAGGTTGATCTCGAAGCGTTGATCAACGATGTTGGCCCAATTGCGATCGCGGTTGAACAAGTATTTTTTCAGAACAATGTGCGAACAGCAATGAGTGTTGGGCAAGTAAGTGGTCTGGTCTTGGCTATGGCGTACAGGTTGGGGATAGAGGTTGTGCAATACACGCCAAGTCAAGTGAAGTTGGCGATTGCAGGGTCGGGGACCGCAAGCAAACTGCAAGTTCAGAAAATGGTGCAACGGCGACTTGGGTTACGTGCGTTGCCAAAACCCGCAGATGCTGCTGACGCCGCTGCAATTGCGTTGTGTCACATGGCGGTGTCGCCGCTAGCCAATAGCGTCCAACGCGCACAAGCGGGGGCACGGCAATGATTGGATCGTTGCGAGCATCCGTGATTGAACGAAACAGTGACGGCACAGTGCTAGTTGAAGCGGCAGGTGTTGGATACATCGTTCATGTCACTCCACGCACCCTTGCCGAACTAGAGCCAACGTCTGCAGTGTTTATGCACGTGCATCATCACATTCGCGAAGATGCGCACACGTTATTTGGGTTTCTTGACAAAGACGAGCGAGTCACATTTCAAACATTGATTGCCACGCACGGTATAGGTCCGAGTATGGCTATGGCGATTTTGGCAACTCACACCCCTCGAGCACTTGTCGATATTGTCGCCACAAATGATCATGGAGCACTTACCCTTGTTCCAGGTGTTGGGAAGAAAACTGCTGAGCG
>LIAZ01000008.1 GCA_001438985.1 Acidimicrobium sp. BACL17 MAG-120823-bin42
GGATCTGGCCGAACCCCGCACCACATCTCTTCTTGACGAACTGCCTGAAACACAAGCATCCATAAACCGTCAATGGTGCGCGCTCCGATCTCGGCTGCATCGCGCAATAGGCGCGTGCGCATCGGAGCGTAGACAGCATCAAGCACTACCTGTGATGCACGAAGATGTTGACGCGGGACCAAAGACTCATCGCTCAACATCCCAACCGAGGTTGTATTGATCACAATCTGGGCCTGTTCAATGTCGACAAGTTCGCCGACCCGCGCCCGAGTCGAGCACTGTGCAGCACTGTGGGCATGTTCAGCGGTGCGATTGATCACCACGATCTCCGCAGCTCCACGGAGATCCAATGCTGTAATTACTGCACGCGCCGTACCGCCCGCTCCCAATACAACAACATGACAGCCCTCAATGCTGGCATCATGATGTTCCAACGCATCACAGCAACCATCACCATCCGTGTTTGCCCCAATTATCGATCCGGTTTCAGAGAACACCAAGGTGTTAACCGATCGTGACCGCTTCGCCACTTCATCACACTGGGTCGCCACGGCAAAGGCTGCATCCTTGTGCGGCATCGTTACGGACAACCCAAGAAAACCATTATCGCGAGAGCATGCAACTTCATCCTCAAAATAAGTTGCGTCAACATCAATCGCCACGTATCTCCACGGCTTGCCCATTTGTGCGAAGGCGGCATTGTGAATTGCTGGGGACAAACTTTGCGCCACCGGCGTGCCAATTACTCCCGCAACCGACTTGAGTTTTCGTGAGGCCATTACGGAAGCAGCCCTGCCTGACGAGAAATCTCAACATTGGCTTCATGTTGTTGCAACGTTGCAGCAAACGTATGACTGCCATCCGCGCTTGACAAAACGTAATAGATATATCGACAAGGTTTAGGTACATCTACACAGATCGCATCAGTGCCCGCTGGGTTTGGCGCAGGATTCAATGCAGCGATGATTGAAGCGCGGCCAGGATTGGCAATAGGAGTTGGCGGCAAGCCTCTGTTGATGTATGTGTTGTATGGCGTGTCACTTGCTTTCAACGTTGCAAAGTCGGCATCGACGGGAGCGTTGTAGTACAGCGTTGCGTCTATCTGCAGCGGCATTTTAAGTTCAAGTCGGTTGTAGATAACCCGTGCGATCTTTGCCCGATCAGCATCCACTTTTGCCTCGCGCTCAATCATTGACGCAATGATCAATACTTTGTATGCCGACACACCTACTTTGGCTTGCGCATCGTCAATACCTTCCTGCGATGCAACGCGAACCATTTGCCTAGCAAGTTGTTGAACAACCTGTGCTTCGCTTTGATCATTGGATATTTGATACGTGTCAGGAAACAGCAGACCTTCAAGAGAAGTTTGACCCGCGGGTCGATACGGGCTTTCTACCGATCCATCTCCCGCGATGGTGATGAACTGCTCGGCACTGAGTCGCAACGTCTTTTCGGCCAAGCGCTGCCCCATTTGCGCAATGGTGTAGCCCTCGGGGAACGTGACATTTTGATATGACGCAGACGGCGGAGTCTTGAGTTGCAGCATGATGTTGCCCATATGGTCTTTAGGAACGAGTTCGTAATACCCAGGAATCAGTTCGATTCCTCCTTTTTGACCGACGTACCACTTGAACACGCCAGAGCTCGAGATGAAACCTTCACCTTCAAGCCGGTCGCTCACTGATTCGAGGGTGTCACCTTCGACAACCGTAAATGCTGACACCACTCCCGTGCCCGATGGATTGACACGATGCACGTACCACAATCCGATAGCCCCCATAAATAGCGTCACTGACGCTGTGGCTAACGCCGCAATTTTCAAAGGACGAGACAACCAGCCGAATTCTTTGGGTACAGCATCATCATCAAAGGAAGTTGAGCGAGCAGCACTTCGTGGGTTATCCCAAGGGTCGTCGTACCAATCAACAGCAGGGCTTTCATCTCGCTTGCGTGGATTCAACAACGGATCAATCATCTGAGACCACATCTGCGATGTTTTCGCCATCAAGCCAGGCTTGGAGCAACACAGCGGCGGCCACCTTGTCGATTACTTTGCGGCGCTCTTGGGCATTCATTTTTTGTTGCATCAAAATGTTGTCTGCGGTAACCGTTGTACGACGCTCGTCATACGTCAGCACCGGCACATTTACCACGCTAGCCAACTGACCTGCTTCGGTTACGGCAGCACGTGCTGCTTCACCTGAGCTTCCATCCATGTTGAGAGGCAATCCAACAACCACACAACGAGCCTCGTATTCCTCAACAATGTTGGCAATCGCACGATGATCTTGCTCGCGAGAACCCGAGCGCTGCAATACAACGAGTGGAGTTGCAATTGTTCCGCTTGCATCGCTCGTTGCAATACCTATCCGTTTTGTGCCCAGATCAACCCCGAGGGCGCGCATGTTAGGAATGTGCAATCCCGCCTAAGGCCAGTTGCGCAAGCTTCAACGCATCGTCCAACGCCTCTGGGTTCTTGCCTCCAGCAACTGCGATGTCTCCCTTGCCACCACCACCGCCGCCAACAGCTTTTGCTGCTTCTTTGATGAGATCGCCCGCTGGCACAGCAATCCCGTTGCCCACCGCAGCAACTAATGCCACACCACCCGTATCGGTCACCCCGCCAAGGACAACTGCACGAATAGTTGGTGACTGACGTACTGCAAGCGCTAATTCTCGTAAATCATTAGGTGACATGCCGTCTATGCGTGTGACCACAAGGCCGTCTACAGCCATCGCGATAATTTCACCCGCACGGGATCGTGCTTGGGCGTTACGCAAATGCTTCAGTTCATCGGTAAGAGACTTAATTTCTTCGAGCTTTCTCTGCACCACGATGGCAAGTTCGTTCGGCTGTGTGCCGAGACTTTCGGCAACCTCCGACACCAACCGTGTAGTCGCAAGTAGATGATTAAATGTGTTTTCTCCCGTCACTGCCTCAATACGACGAAGGTTTGAGCCAATTGAAGACTCTGAGATGATCTTGATGATGCCGATATCCCCCGTGGCCTTCACATGCGTGCCACCACACAGTTCAAAAGTTTTACCCGCCTCAAGCACGCGAACGATATCTCCGTACTTGTCGCCAAAGAACGCAATAGCACCAGCAGCTGTTGCTTCATCTTTTGTTGTTTCATACGCCTTTGTCGGCGTATTCGTAAAGACCTGTTCATTAGCGATCCGCTCAATTCGCTCGATTTCATCGCTTGTTACTGACGCATAGTGGCTGAAGTCAAAACGCAAACGATCAGGTGACACCAATGAACCAGCTTGTTTGACGTGATCGCCGAGCACCTCTCGCAACGCTCCGTGCAAAATATGTGTGGCCGTGTGGTTACGGCGTGTGGCATCGCGAGCTACGACATCAATCGCCACTGCAGCAGACTGCCCGTCAACAACTGAACCACTGACAATCTTTCCGATGTGTTTACGCAATCCTGGTAAAGCAAAGGTGGTATCGAGGACTTCAATCACCCCTGTTGCGGTAGTGATCATCCCGGTGTCTCCCACTTGACCACCGCTCTCGGCATAAAAGGGTGTGACATCAAGGAATACATCAACATCTTCTTGTTCGCCGTCTTGAACAGGAATCACCGCAAGAACTGTTGCCTCACACTCGGTTTGTTCGTACCCAACAAACTGCGTGATGCCGTGTTTTTCCATCACCTTGCGATAGGCATCAAGCGTTTCGTCAGTTACCTTCGCTCCCTTGCGAGCACTTTTTGCACGATCGCGTTGGGCGCCCATTTCATGCTCAAAACCATCGACATCAACTCGGACATTTCGTTCACCAGCAATTTCCTGAGTCAGCTCAAGTGGGAATCCATATGTGTCGTGCAGCAGGAATGCCGACGGACCAGCAAGCTCCTTCGCACCACCCGCAAGTTCGTCCTCCAGGATCGTGAGACCTGTTTTCAGCGTTTGCCGGAAACGCTCTTCTTCCTTCGTCATCACGCCAAGAATGAAGTCTTTGTTGGTCAGTAAGTCTGGATATGCAGCAGCCATGATGTCGATTGCTGTTTCGGTCAACTTCGGCATCACAAGTTTTTCAGTGCCAAGCAAGTACGCATGGCGAACAGCACGGCGAATAATTCGCCTGAGAACGTATCCGCGATTTTCGTTTGAGGGAAATACTCCGTCATTGATCAACATGGTTGCCGAACGTGCATGTTCCGCCAACACACGCAGACTGAAGCTGTCGCGATCGTCGTAGTTGCCTACTTGATACTTTCGATTTGTAAGCGATTGACCTTGCTCGATGAGCGGAAACAGCACGTCGGTTTCCCACACCGAGTCTGTTCCTTGCATCAACGCCAAGATTCGTTCAAGACCTGCACCCGTATCAATTGATGGTTTTGGCAATGGTGTGCGCGAACCATCTTTAGCTTGATTGAACTGCATGAACACGAGATTCCAGAATTCAAGGAAACGGTCACCGTGAGGATCGTGCAACGGACCACCCTCTGGTCCAAACGACGATCCGCGATCGATATGAATCTCTGAACATGGACCACATGGCCCCGTCTCACCCATTTGCCAGAAGTTGTCTTTATCGCCGAGGCGTTGAATGCGATCCATCGGCACACCGACCTGTTCGTGCCAAATCGCTTCTGCCTCGTCATCACTTTCATGAACGGTGATCCACAATCTGTCTCCGTCAAAGCCAAACACTTCGGTGACGAGCTCCCATGACCATGGAATTGCATCACTCTTGAAATAATCACCGAACGAGAAATTGCCCATCATTTCGAAGAACACCAAATGTCGCTTAGTTCGACCCACATCGTCAAGGTCGTTGTGCTTTCCACCAGCACGAGCACACTTCTGAACAGTTACTGCCCTGCTGTAGGGGGCCTGTTCATCGCCGACAAAATACGGTTTGAACGGCACCATGCCAGCAACGGTGAACAAAACCGTCGGGTCGTGGGGTATCAGGCTCGCTGACTTGACAGGCGTATGCCCTTTGTCGGCAAAGTAGCCCGTGAAGGCTTGACGCAAATCGTTTGCCGAGGAAATAGGACGACGCTCAGAAGACATGTGCACACAGTCTAGTTCGGACTGTGTATCTCGCTAATTCTGATTTTTGGTCACCGTTACTGATTCGGACTCAAAACGGATGACTTCCTCATCGTCTCGTAAATTGCGCACAATATCGATCCCCTGTTTGACCAACTTGGTTGCACCCTCGAACAGGTCTGCCGCAATCTGCGTAGGAGTTAATTGATCGGCAGCGGCGCGCGCCTTGTTCTTTGCATAACGAACGCCAAACACACCTGCGAACGCACCAAGCACAAACCAGAACAGTCGCTTCATCATGATTTTCTCCTTTTCAATTCGTGACCCAATCGCTAGCGATCGTTGTCCGTAGGCCGAAAATACGGCATCTGCGGAATTGGTCTCCCTGTAGTTTGCGCAGGCAAATAGCTCTGTTCCACCCTTGGCGAGGATTCTTCGCCATCATGGGGAGACTGATACCCAACCCCATGGCCAATCTCTTGGGCCCCCGCATAATGACTGTCGCGCAAATGCGCAGGTACTTCAACATCGACACCTTCTCGCACGTCCCGGCGCGCATTCCAAATTGCCTGTGCCGCGCTGTTGCTCTTTGGGGCTCGTGCCAGGTAGATCGCACACTGTGAGCCAGGTAGATCGCACACTGTGACAAGTTGAGTTGAGCCTCAGGCAAACCGACGCGATCAACCGCCTGTGCGGCAGCAACTGCCACCAACAACGCTTGTGAATCGGCGAGGCCAATATCTTCTGATGCAAAAATCACCATGCGGCGCGCGATGAAACGCGGATCGTCTCCCGCTTCAAGCATGCGCGCCAACCAAAACACCGCCGCATCAACATCGCTGCCCCTCATGCTCTTGATTAAGGCAGAGACAACGTCATAGTGATCGTCGCGGCCATAACGCAGCGAGCTCACACCAAGTGCTGACTCGACATGATCAAGCGTCACCTGGTCGGGTCGCGCTAATGCACACGCCACTTCAAGTGCTGTCAGGCTCTGTCGACCGTCGCCTCCCGATAGTTGCATCAACTTTTCAATTGCTTCTGGCGTTGCAGTCATTGCTTCTGCTTGCAAGCCCCGATCAAGGAGCACGCGAATATCTCCTGTGTGCAATGGTTCCAGACGGAACAACGTGCTGCGACTACGCAGCGGAGCATTTACTTCGAAGTATGGATTTTCGGTTGTTGCACCAATCAGCGTGATGATTCCACTCTCGACAGATGGAAGCAGTGCATCTTGTTGAGAAGTTGAGAACCGGTGGATTTCATCGACGAACACAATGGTTGAGCGACCATGCTGACCCAGCCGCTGCGTTGCCCTCTCAATTGCTTCACGAACGTCTTTTACTCCTGAGGTCACCGCTGACAGCCGCTCAAAGGCCCGATTGGTAGAGAGTGCAACCACCTCTGCCAAAGTTGTCTTGCCTGTTCCCGGTGGCCCCCACAAAATGACTGATGACAACCTGTCTGCTTCAATCAGTTTGCGCAGCGGCGCACCAGCGGCAACTAAATGTTGCTGCCCAACAATTTCATCGAGACTGCGCGGACGAAGTCTTGCGGCAAGTGGCGCCTGCCCTTTGAGGCGATCCTGCACCGCAGCAGTAAACAAATCGTCGGCGTGTTCCACCGAATGTTGCCTAACTCTTTGCCGGCGGTGGCAACAAACGAATACCTAGTTCGTTCAGCTGCGCAGGATTCACAGGAGTTGGAGCATTCGTCATTGGATCTCCACCTGACTGTGTCTTTGGAAAGGCAATGACCTCGCGAATGTTTTCTTCGCCAGCCAAGATCGCAACCAATCGGTCGGTACCGAATGCAAAACCACCGTGTGGTGGAGCACCGTACTTGAAAGGTTGCAAGAAAAAGCCGAAGCGACGATCCGCATCCTCGTCCGAGATTCCAAGTTGCCGAAAAACTCGACGTTGCATTTCTGGCTCGTGAATTCGAATTGAACCAGATCCAAGTTCCCAACCGTTGAGCACCAAGTCGTATGCCAACGCGCGAACACTCATCGGGTCGGATTCAAGTCGCTCAATGTCTTCTGGATGGGGCTGGCAAAACGGATGATGTCCCGGTTGTGGTTTACCCGTTGTCGCATTGACTCCAACAAACAGCGGGAAATCAACAACCCACACATAGCGATACGGGCCCTCATGCACCGGCGGTCGGCCAATGTCGTTGCGTAACGTGCCGAGCACATCACAGGTGGTTGCCCATGTATCGGCAACGAGTAACAACAGGTCGCCTGGTTGGGCACCCATCGCGGCAACGAGCGCGCTTCGCTCGGCATCTGACAGAAACTTTGCGACCGGCGAGTCAAGCGACAAATCCTCGCCTACCTTCATCCAGACCAAGCCCTTTGCACCAATTTGCTTTGCACGGTCAGTCAGCTGGTCAAGTTTGTTGCGTCCTGATGCGGCAGCCTCTGGGTATGTCGCACTGTCGACCCTGATGCCCTTAATGCTTTGCGCTTGCGAGAACGCTTTGAACTCTGTCTGAGCAAAAACTTCCGTTAACTCAACGAGTTCCATTCCAAAACGCATGTCTGGTTTATCAAGGCCAAAGCGATTCATTGCATCGAGCCATGTGATCTGTTCGATCTGCGGAGGACGCTTGCCTAACACTGCTTCGGCTGCGGCCATCACTGCCTCGCTGATTGCACCAAGCACATCGTCTTTGGTCACAAAACTCATCTCAGCATCTAGCTGCATGAACTCGTATTGGCGGTCGGCTCGCAGATCTTCGTCACGCAAGCAGCGAGCGATTTGGTAGTAGCGATCGATACCTGCAACCATCAACAATTGCTTCCACAGTTGCGGAGATTGTGGCAACGCGTAAAACGAACCTGGCTCCTTGCGTGATGGAACTAAAAACTCTCGTGCACCCTCAGGCGTACTCGGCATGAGAAATGGTGTTTCTACTTCAACAAAATCTTGGGCTTCCATTGCTCGCCGAATAGCCGAGTTCACCTTGGCGCGAATTCGTAAATTGCGTTGCATCCGCTCGCGGCGGATGTCAAGATAGCGGTACTTCAATCGAACATTTTCGTCGACATCGTCTGCGCGGGCATCAATAGGAAATGGTGGTGCCTCAGCAGCATTCAGCACGGTGACAACGCAATCTGTTAACTCGACCTCACCCGTGGGCAGGTTGGCATTGATCGTTCCATCTGGACGCGCCTGCACTCGACCCGTAATTTGCACGACCCATTCGGAGCGAACATCGATTGAGTTATCGACAACGCACTGAATCACACCGCTGTAGTCACGAACGTCGAGAAAGGCTAAATGCTCGCCATGCTCGCGCCGACGCGCGATCCAACCGCATACCGTAACGGTGTTGCCGATATTGCCTGATCGTAAGCCGCCACACAGTTGCGAGCGGAGCGAAGTTGCTTCGCCTAAAGGGTGCAATGGTGACGACATGAGGCTTACAGCCTAGTTTGCCTCGCGAAAATTGCTGACTTCTTGACGAATTGCAGTCACTAGTTGAGCACGCTCAACTGTGTACTGATCCCCCGAATTCATTGGTCGAATCAGTACCTGGCCGGCATCGAGTTCGTTCGTGCCAATGATGATTGACACCTTTGCCCCGCTTCGATCCGCTGCCTTCATCTGGGCTTTCATGCTTCGACCATCAAAGGCTCGGTCGGCACCAACACCAGCACTTCGTAATTCGTTGCACACTTTGGCTGCCTCAAGTCCGCCCGTTGTATCAACGACAAATGCAAACACACGTGAGGCTGGTGCAGGAAATACATTCTCGGCATCACAGGCAAGCAACGTGCGGTCAAGACCGAGAGCAAAGCCAATTCCAGCCGTCGCCGGACCTCCTAACTCTTCAACCAATCCGTCATAGCGACCCCCACCACCAACCGCTGTGTGAGCCGCAGTGAGTGCAGTACTCACAAACTCGAATGTTGTCCTGCGGTAGTAGTCCAAACCGCGAACCAAACGATCATCAATTGTGTACTTAATGTTTTGTGCATCAAGTGCAGCCAGCACAGCAGCAAAGTGATCTCCAGCTTGCGCACTGAGATAGTCCCTAATTCGCGGAGCATCAGCAATGACGGCTTGGTCCTCTCGACGCTTTGAGTCGAGCACTCGAAGCGGATTCTTCGACAGCGTGATTCGGGACTCCTCCGACAGTCGGTCGATGTGAGATTCGAAATAGGTCCGCAAGACATCAGTGAATCGCTGCCTGTCTCCTGCATCGCCTAATGAGTTGATCGATAGCTGCACATTGGTCAGACCAAGTCGCGCATAAAACTGTGACGCCAAAGCGATCACTTCGGCATCAAGATGAGGATCGTCAACACCAAGAACTTCGATACCCACTTGATCAAACTGTCGATACCTGCCCTGTTGTGGTTTTTCATAACGAAAGTTAGGACCTGCGTACCACACCTTCCATGGCGTAGTCGGCCGATGCTGCACGAACGCACGACACACACTCGCTGTCTGCTCAGGACGCAAGGCAACACGACGCCCACCCTTGTCTTCAAAGTCATACATTTCTTTGGTGACCACATCGGTTGCTTCGCCAAGGCGAAGAAACACACCGAGATCTTCGAACATCGGTGGAATCATGTACCCATAACCGGCTTCTTCAACGACGTCAGCAAACACTTCTTGGAACAATCTCCAACGAGCCGCATCAGGTGCAAGGATGTCCCTCGTACCGGGACTCGTGCTAAAGGCGCTCACGAGGAAACATTAGTTGCCGGGTGGTCTCCAGCCATGACACGGTACGCGTCATACACCGAATCAATGCGCTTGATCGTGCGTAACACTGATTGCAAATGACTCGGATCAGCAAACTCAAACTCAAATCGCATGCGTGCGACCCGGTCTGTTCCCGTATGAGTAGAACACGCAACAATGTTGACGTGCTCTTCGCTGAGAGCGTTGGCAACATCGCGCAACAGTCGTGAACGGTCGATTGCCACCACTTCAACGGCAGCGACATAGGAGGTGCTGTCATGGCTGCCCGCCCACTCAACGTCAATCACTCGACCAACATTTTGGCTAATCGCCGTGATGGCATTTAAGCAGTCAGCGCGGTGAATGTATACCGCTTGTTCTGCTGTGAGAAAACCCAAGATCTCATCGCCAGGAACCGGGGTGCAACATTTGGACAACCGCACCAATGTTCCCGTCATTCCTTCTACATGGATCCCTGACTTCTGGTCTTGAACATCTCGGTCATCAAGTCTCAAACCCACCGATATCTGTTCCCCAAAACCACCATCACGCATTTGTCGACCAATTCGACCAGCCAAGGCTTCAGCCGAAACATGACCTTCACCAATAGCCCTAAACAACGTGGTTTCATCGCTGTAGTTCATGGCCTCAAGTTCGGATGCAAAAACCTCGGAGGTGAGCACACGCTGTACGGGTAGTCCATGCTTGCGCAGATTCTCTACGAGATCATCGCGCCCATTATCGACAAGGTCTTCATTTCTTTCACGAGAGAACCACTGCTTTACCTTGCTCTTTGCCTTCGGCGAGACAACAAAGTTTGCCCACTCTTCCGACGGTCCAGCATCTTCGGACGTACTGGTTAATACCTCACACGTGTCACCCGAATTGAGCCGCGAATCAAGTGCAACCAACCGACCGTTTACTCGCGCACCAATACACGTATGGCCAACTTCAGTGTGCACACCGTAAGCAAAATCCACAGGTGTGGCATTGAGTGGTAATGCGATAACACGACCTTTTGGCGTGAATACGAACAATTCATCTTGCTCAAGATCCGTTTTCAAACTTTCGAGGAACTGTCGCGGATCAGAGACTTCGTCCTGCCAGTCGATGATGCGATTGAGCCAGTCAACATCTGCAGTGGGCACACCGTCCTTATAAGACCAATGTGAAGCAACTCCCCATTCGGCGCGTTGGTGCATGTCACGTGATCGGATTTGCACTTCAATGGGCTTTCCACCAGGACCAATCACCGTGGTGTGCAAGGACTGATACAAGTTGAACTTCGGCATTGCGATGTAATCCTTGAACCGACCAACCACTGGTTTCCAGTTACCGTGAATCGCACCTAAGGCCGAATAGCAATCCTTCACCGAGTCAACAACGATTCGAATTGCCATGAGATCAAAAATCTCATCAAAATCACGACCCTTTTGCACCATCTTTTCGTACAAGCTCCACAGATGCTTGCCGCGAGCAGTCAATTCGGCATCAATGTTGACTGCGGTGAGCCATGTATTGACCTGGCCGAGCGCCTTTGCCAAATACACATCACGCTCAGGTGCACGAATGGAAACCAAGTAATCAAGTTCTGCGTAACGCTTCGGGAATAATGCGGCGAACGAAAGATCTTCAAGCTGTTGCTTCAGCTCTTGCATACCAAGCCGATGAGCAAGTGGAGCATAAATGTCGAGTGTCTCTTGAGCAACACGTCGCTGTTTGTCGACTGGAGCCGAAGCAATCGTGCGCATGTTATGCATGCGGTCCGCAAGTTTGATGATCAAAACACGCATGTCCTTGGCCATAGCCACAAGCATTTTGCGCATCGTTGCGGCTTGCTGGGCTTCACGTGAATCGAATTGCAAACGTTCGAGCTTTGTTAGCCCGTCGACCAATCCTGCAACCTCTGCCCCGAATTGCGTCTCTACATCGCTGAGCGTGATCTCGGTGTCTTCTACTGCATCGTGCAACAACGCTGCAACAAGAGACATTTCATCGAGACCAATATCGGCAACGATCCGCGCGACCGCGATTGGATGGCTGATGTACAGCTCTCCACTCATCCGCGATTGATGTTGATGTGCAGCGCTTGCAACTTCGTAGGCGCGATTGATCAGCGCAACGCTTCCTTTTGGGTTCCGTCGCTTGTAGGCCGACAGCAAGGGAACGAGATCTTCAATTACCGCAGATTGATTTCTTCTCCATGGCAGAACCCGCGACGTTGTGCTCATATAGAGCGATCTTACCTACGTTTGTTTTTCCGCGGACGCGGTGGGTGGCTGAGCGCTGCTGTAGCTGATAGCTGCTCGCGTGACGCCCCTATGAGCACGTGCTTCTCTTGAGCTTCTTGGCTCGGATTCGTAGGTACACGCGCCTGCTTCTTTCCAGACCCGGCAATGCGCAACATCTCTTCCCCGAGGTGCAGCTCATCGGCAAGCGGCTTGAACTTCAGCTCACGGGTTTTCAATATTGCCAACAACGGAGTAGCTACAAATATCGACGAATACGTACCAAGCGCCATACCGACAAGCAACGCCAGGGCGAACTCTTCTAGCGCAATCGCACCGAGCACCCACGACCCAATCACCAACAACGACAACACCGGCAACACTGCCGCAATCGACGTGTTGATTGACCTCATCAACACCTGATTCATTGAAATGTTGGTGATATCTCCATAGCTCACTCGCGATGTAGCAAATCGTTTGGTGTTGTCATGCACCTTGTCAAACACCACGATGGTGTCATACAACGAGAAGCCAAGAATCGTCAGAATAGCAACAACAGTTGCTGGAGTTACCGAAAATCCAAACAGCGAGTAAACACCAACACTGATGATCACGTCATGTGCCATTGCTGCAATCGCAGAGACAGCCATTTTCCACTCGAAACGCCATGAGATATACAACGAGACAACGAGGAAGAACACAAGTAATGCGCGAATCGCTTTTTCGGTAATACTCGCGCCCCAGGAAGAACTGACAACGGCAACGCTGACGTCGTTAATTCCAACCTCTGCCTGATCAGCAAGCGCTTGTTGCACTTGAGCGCTGGTTGCTTCAGTCTGAGCACCCACCTGCACACGGATACGCTCGCCTTCGGATCCACTCAAAACTTGGATCTTTGCTTCGTTGGTGTCGATTTGGTTTGCTTCCAAAATGTTTTTGACATCATCTACCGAAAGCGAAACTGCACTCACCTCCCACGCCACACCACCTTCAAAGTCCATACCCAAGTTGAGACCACGTGTGAACAACGAAACAACAGTGAGCAACATGATCACAATGGAGAGCGTGAAACCCACCCACCGTCGACCATAGAAATTGATTGTTGTTTCACCTCTATACAGACGGCTGAAGCGACCACTCATACTGTTGCCTCCTCGCGTGCCGACACACCAAGAATCTTGCGACCCGCCATGAATTTTGATCTCGCCAAAAGCAGCAGCGACGGACGCGTGAACAGATACGCGACGACGACATCAGTAAGTGTTGAGAGACCCAGGAAGAACGCGAAGCCTCGCACGGGACCCACAGTGAGGTACCACAAAATGATGGCACCCAAAAACGAGACCGTGTCTGCCGCAATGATGGTACGCCATGCCGAGTCAAAGCTGCGTTGAGCAGCCGCTTTCATCGTTTTTCCGTTCATCAATTCGTCCTTGAGGCGCTCGAAGAACACTACGTACGAGTCGACAGTGACTCCAATCGAAACGATGATTCCGGCAACACCAGACAACGTGAGTGCAAGTCCATTTGACTTTGATAAAAAGGCAATAATGCTCCACAGGAACGCGCCCGAAACGGCCAAACCACCAACAACAATAAGTGTCAACAGCCGGTAATAAAAGAAGAAAAAGAGGATCACAAGCAGTACACCAAGAAACCCAGCGATCAAGGCTGCGCGAAGAGAATCTTTACCCAGCGTTGGTGAAACCGTTTGCACAGTTGCAACGCCAAACTTCACAGGCACCGCACCGAATTCGAGAATCTTTGCTAAATCGCGAGCTTCCTGCTCAGTGAAATTGCCGGTGATCTGCACTGTTCCACCCGTGAACACTGCCTGTTGAACCACTGGAGCCGAGATGACAACGCCGTCAAGAGCAATCGCAATCTGCCCTGTTGGACATGTCTCGTCCCGATTAAAGCAACGTGTTGCTAAGGCATTCCAAATGTCTTCGCCTGCCGAGCCGTTTAACAATCCAACAACCACGCTCCAGGAGCCACTGCTAATTTCGGCGGCGGCGTCATTGCTAAACACAAGACCAGAGGCACCAGCAGGACCAGCCGAATACACATCGCCATTTTCACCTAACAAAATCACCGCGGCATTGGGATCATTCGCATCTTGATTTGCCAAGATTTCATCGAGTGACGGTGTTGCTGAAGGTGCGGCTATGGCTTGGTCTGGCACAGACGTATCAGGTGACGTGGTATTGGCGATAGTGGTTTCTGGTGCCGCTACAGGAGCAAGCCCGCGGGAGTTACCCGGTCCGCTTGCTGCAGGCAACGAAGTATCAACAACCGTCGTTGCGGTTCCTGGCAACGTTGTCTCTGAGGACGTATTGAGTGTGCCCGATTCAAGCACTGGCCTCAGTAACAGCTGACCTTGCTTACCGATGATGTCAAGCGCGCGCTGTTGGTCATCAACGCCGGGCAAGTTGACAACGACCGTGTCACCTTGGCGAATGATTTCTGGCTCGGAGACACCGATCGAGTCAACGCGTTGGCGAATAATGTCAAGAGCAACATCAAGAGCTGCAATGTCGTACTCGCCCTCTGGCTGCAACGTAACGGATGCACCACCTTGCAGATCAAGGCCGAGTGCAGGAACGTTTCCTACAACGATATTGCCTACAAGTAATCCAAGAACGACAACAACAATGCCAATAAGCGAAACGACGAGTCGCCTTACCATCCTGACGGCCGTTAACTACTTCTGCTCAGCTGAAGGGTTTGCAGGATCGGGCGTTTTACCTGCAATTGCCGTGCGCGAGATGCGGAACTCCACACCCGTGTTGGCTTCAAACCAGACGTATGGCTTGTCGTCTTCAATTTGCGAAATGTAGCCATAAATTCCTGCATTGAGCAACACATGGTCACCTTCTTGCAACGAACTCTGCAATTCCTTGGCAGCCTTCGCGCGTTTGCGCTGAGGACGAATCAACACCAAATACATTGCACCGAAAATGACGACGATGGGCAGGAAACTAAGTGGTGAGCTCGAGTTCGTGTTTGACGCACCAGCGGCTACGAGAGAAAAGGCTGTGAACATAAGTCCTTACTCTATCTCGCACACCTCTTGGTGGGGTCGCCCTATGTCGTACCCCAAATAGCTAAAATATCTTGCCGCAATTGTGCAAATGAGCCGTCAATGATCGAACGACGCATCTGATCCATGAGCGAAATCGTCCATGCCACATTGTGGATGGAAACGAGGCGACTAGCGGTTGGTTCGCCCACTTGAAATAGGTGTCGGATATAACCCCGCGAGTGTCGTGTACACACCATGCACGAACATGTTGCGTCGATCGGATCATCGCTTTCAGTGAACTCCGCACGCTTCAGATTGACCCTTCCTGCCGAAGTCAGCGCTGTGCCATGTCGACCAAGCCTCGTCTGCAACACACAATCAAACTGATCAACACCAAGATTGACCGCCTCAACCAACGATGCAGGGTCGCCTACACCCATCAAGTAGCGAGGTCGATTTGCCGGTAAATGAGTAATCGCAGCCTGCAATGCCGGCACCATTTCTTCACGTGTCTCTCCTACCGAGAGTCCACCGATGCCGTATCCATCAAATTGCAATGTCGCAGTTCGCTCTGCACTTTCTGCTCGCATGTTGATATCGATGCCACCTTGCACGATGCCAAACAACGATTGATCATGACGCTCATGTGCATCTCGTGCACGTGCGGCCCACATGGACGTGCGCTCTAATGCAGTGCGCACAACATGTGGTGGTGACGGCAGCGGCGGGCACACATCGAGCACCATTTGAATATCGGCACCAAGTAGTTGCTGTGTGTGCACTGCTGATTCGGGTGTAAAGCGATGCATCGAGCCGTCATAGGTTGACTTGAAGGTAACTCCCTCATCATCAACATCAGGATTGAGCGAAAACACCTGAAAGCCACCTGAGTCGGTGAGCGTCAATCCGTTCCATCCAGCAAACGCCCCTAAACCTCCGAAGCGAGCAATGAGTTCTGCGCCAGGTCGCAACATCAAGTGATACGTGTTGCCTAACACAATCTGTGCTCCAAGCTGTTCGTAGTCCTGAGCACTGAGGTACTTGATTGCGCCGCGAGTTCCGACCGGCATAAAGCATGGCGTTGAATACGTTCCGCGGTGTGTTGTCGCTACTCCTGCACGAGCCTGACCATCTTGGGCAACTTGTGAAAACTCAACCGGAAACATTGGTATCACGGTACAGCAGCATCGCGTCACCAAATGACAGCATTCGATATTCGCGCGCAATTGCTTCGGCGTACACCTCTCGCCACTGCTTACCAATAAATGCCTCGATCATCAACAGCAACGTGGTTCGTGGCATGTGGAAATTAGTCACCATGAGATCGACGATCTTCCATTGATAACCAGGAGTGATGAACAAATTCGTTCTTCCGCTGAGTGAGTTAAACGTGGTTGCACTCTCTAGCGCGCGTGTCGCAGTAGTGCCGATCGCAATCACTCGCTTGCCATGTGAGTGCGCTTCTTGGCAAGCGGTAAGCGTTTCGGCAGGTACCCGATACGACTCGGTATGGATCTGATGATCAAGCGGATTATCAACCGAAATAGGCTTGAATGTGTCAAGTCCAACCACAAGTTCCACCTCGCAAATGCGCACTCCGCGTGACCGAATCCGCTCGAGAAGCTCATTCGTAAAATGCAACCCTGCTGTTGGTGCTGCGGAGGATTTCTGATTGTGAGCGAACACAGTTTGATACCGATTGGCGTCATCAAGCCGCGTGGTGATGTAGGGAGGAAGCGGCATCTCCCCTAACTCGATAATCCGGTCCATCATTGATTTGTGATCTGGCGTTACAAACTCCACATAGAAGGTGTCACCAGCCTCCGAGCGTTGAACAACATGCAGCACAGCGCCGCCTGCGACATCAACGAGCAATTCACGGGCAGACAGCTTTCCGCCTGGTTTGACTAATGCTTCCCAACGAAAGGCATGATCCTGTTTTTCTTCAAGTAGCAACACCTCTACTGCTCCACCCGTTTGACGGCGCAACTTGAGCCGTGCGGGCAACACCCTTGTGTGATTTACCACCATCACATCACCCTCATGAAACAACGAGTCAATGTCACTGACATGGCGATGAATCATGCCACTCGGCGCATTTACCAACAGTCTCGCTGCATCACGTGGTTCACATGGCGTTTGCGCGATGAGCCGCTCGGGCAACTCGTAATCAATGTCATTCACATCCACGCACATCAACCAATCAGTTAAGAGTTAGCTACGAGAATAAGTCTGGCGACTGTGTTGGTGGCGTCAGCCCGAGATGTGTCCACGCGGACGGCATCGCTACTCGCCCACGCGGGGTTCGCGCGATGAGGCCCTGCTGAATCAAGAACGGTTCATAGACGTCTTCAATGGTCTCTGTTTGTTCACTCACGCTGATCGCCAACGTGGACAGCCCCACGGGACCACCGTTGAATTGGGAGCAAATAGCTGACAACACTGCACGGTCTACTTTGTCTAAACCTAAGTCATCAACTCCGAAAACCGTCAATGCGTCGCGTGCACTTACCTGATTGACCTTGCCATTGCCACGCACCTCTGCAAAGTCGCGGACACGACGGAGCAACCTGTTAGCAATTCGTGGAGTACCCCGTGATCTCCTCGCGATTTCGCTCGCCCCTTGACCGTCAATATCCACACCCAAAATTGTGGCGGCCCGTTGAACAATGAGTTGCAACTCGGCATCATCGTAGTAATCAAGTCGCGCAACAAGTCCGAATCGATCCCGCAACGGACCAGTAATCATTCCCGTGCGAGTGGTGGCTCCAATCAATGTAAAACGTGGGAGCGTGAGTCGGATAGATGAAGCTGCAGGACCTTTGCCGACAACAATGTCGATCTGGAAATCTTCCATTGCTGGATACAAGATCTCTTCAACCGTTCGCGAAAGTCGATGAATCTCGTCGATGAACAAAACATCGTTTGGCTCTAGCTTTGTCAAGATTGCAGCAAGATCACCCGCGCGCTCTAGGGCTGGACCC
>LIAZ01000009.1 GCA_001438985.1 Acidimicrobium sp. BACL17 MAG-120823-bin42
CCATGTTGTATCCACGGAAACGGAAATAACTTTCGGCTTTGCGACCAACAGGCACTACCAAATAGTCCTTGCCTGCAAGCACATCGGCTTTGATTTCGCCTTCTGTTGCCCGCATAACACCCGAGTTGTAGCCACCACACAAACCGCGGTCGGCAGTAATGGCCACATAACACGTGGTCTTGACGTTCTCTCGTGTCTTCAAAAATGGCGAATCGCTTCCAGCGCCGCTGGCAGCCAAGTCTTTCACTACTTCAGTAATCATCTCCGAATATGGAACAGCGGCAACCACACGTTGCTGAGCCTTCACGATGCGCGAGGCAGCGATCAGTTCCATTGCACGTGTGATTTTTTTCGTCGCCTGCACGGAACGAATTCGTCCGCGCAGAATGCGCTCTTGACCGCCAGCCATCTAATTACTCCGTTGCGAGTGTCTTAGCGCTTGCGGCGTCTCCAACTTCGCCAGCAGATGTGGCGGTTGGGTCAGCGCTTGCTGATGCGGATGTTGCGATAAACGAAGCCTTAAACGACTTCACGATGTCGGCGAGATCCTTTGGCACATCTGCCTTTGGATCTTGACGAATTCCCGAAAGAACCGAAGAGTGACGGCTGCGCATGTGTTCGAGAAGTTCGTTCTCGAAACGGCGAACGTCGCTGACTGCGACATCGTCGAGGTAGCCCTTCGTGCCGGTGAAAATTGATACCACTTGCTCTTCCACCGGCATTGGGCTGTTGAGTGGTTGCTTCAACAACTCAACCAAGCGATATCCGCGCTCGAGCTGTGCCTTCGAAATGGCGTCGAGTTCGGAACCGAATGTGGCGAATGCTTCAAGCTCACGGAACTGAGCAAGGTCGAGCTTCAGTGTTCCTGAAACGCTCTTCATTGCCTTGATCTGTGCAGCACCACCTACGCGCGATACCGAGATACCTACGTCTACTGCTGGACGAACACCCGACTTGAAGAGGTTGTCCTGCAAGTACACCTGACCGTCGGTAATCGAAATCACGTTGGTCGGAATGTAAGCCGATACGTCGCCAGCCTTGGTTTCAATTACTGGCAATGCAGTAAGTGAACCTGCACCGTTTGCGTCGCTCAATTTTGCGGCGCGCTCGAGCAAGCGGCTGTGTAGGTAGAACACGTCTCCTGGGTACGCCTCACGGCCTGGTGGACGACGAAGCAACAACGACATTTGGCGATATGCCTCGGCTTGCTTCGACAAGTCGTCGTACACAACAAGTGCGTGCTCGCCGTTTTCCATCCAGTGTTGACCCATTGCGCAACCGGCATATGGTGCCAAGTACTTAAACGGTGCTGGGTCAGATGCTGGAGCAGCAACAACAACGGTGTATTCAAGCGCGCCGTATTGGCGAAGTACTTCAACAGTCTGTGCAACGGTTGAACCCTTCTGGCCGATGGCTACGTAAATGCACTTCACGCCAAGTCCGCGCTGGTTAATGATGGTGTCAATCGCGATCGTGGTCTTGCCGGTCTTGCGGTCACCAATGATGAGCTCGCGTTGACCGCGACCAATTGGGGTCATCGCGTCGATCGACTTGATTCCGGTCTGCAATGGCTCGTGTACTGGCTTACGACCCATGATTCCTGGCGCCTGAATTTCTACACGGCGCGAAATTGAACCAACGATGTCACCCTTGCCATCAATTGGCGTGCCGAGCGCGTTAACTACGCGACCCAACATTGCGTCACCAACTGGCACCGACAAAATGTTGCCAGTTGACTTCACTGGCTGACCTTCTTCAATTTCATCAGCATCACCGAGAATTACGGCACCGATTGAATCTTCGTCAAGGTTAAGTGCGAGGCCAACGATGCCGCCTTCAAACTCGAGCAATTCGTTTACAGCGCAATCGGGAAGGCCGCTTACGCGCGCAATACCGTCACCCACTTCGGTCACGCGACCAACGGTGCGTGCTTCAGTTGATGCTTGGAATCCATCAAGACTCTTATTAATCGCTGCCGCAATATCACTTGCGGAAAGTGTTAGATCAGCCATGTTTATGTCCTTTCAGAACGAAATCAGATTCGGGTCTTCAAATTGTCGAGGCGGGTGCGAACAGTGTCGTCAATAACTTTGTCACCAACAGTGGCAACAAGACCACCGATGACGCTTGGGTCAACAACAACTTTCAGGTTCACTGTTTTGCCAGTTGCTTTGCTGAGCGCTGCAGCCAAACGAGTTTGCTGATCATCAGTCAACGCAATCGCGCTGCGTACTTCAGCGAGATCTTGATTGTTGCCGGCAGAGGAAAGCGCAATAACTTCATCAAATACTGCAGGCAGTTCGCGAACCTGGCCACTGGCAACGATCATCGAAACGATCTGCACGGTTGCGCGGTTTGCACGAGTACCAATCAACTGCTCGACAACTTGCAAGCGACGCTCGGACGGAATGGTTGCATCGCCTAAAACATTGCGCAACTCATCGCTCGACTCGTACGCGCGTGCAACTGCATACAGCTCATTGCTAATTGCATCGGCGGCACCTTCGGCTTGCGCAATTGCGAACAATGCCTGTGCGTATGCCTTTACTTTTGCGTTACTCATCGCCCTGCTCCAACCTTCGAAATGAAGTTTTCTACGAGGTCCTTATGGATCTGATCATTGAGCGTTGCAGCAACCACGATTGGTGTTGCACGCGATGCAAGCACTGAAATTTCATTGCGCAGTTCGTCTGATCCGCGTCCACGTGCCGCAGAAATTTCTGCTTCTGCTTTCGCTTCAAGTTCAGCAATTTCTGCAGTCATGCGCGTACGTCCTTCGGCCAACACTGCAGAAGCTTGTGCGTCTGCTTCGGCCAAAATGCGTGCGCGCTCTCCAGCAACATCACCTAATGCTTTGCGAATATTCTGAGCGTCGCTTTCTGCGGTGACCTTCGCGGCCGCCGCATCGTCAAGCTCTTTCTGAATTTTCTCAGTACGAGCCGAGAAGCTCTTCTTGATCATTGGTCCAGCAAATTTCACCAACGCGCTCACAACGATGACTGTTGCCAAGCCACCGTAAATGATTTCGGCAGTTTCCGGCAATATCCAGCTGTGTGTCTGGGTTGGGTCCTCTACCGCCAACAATGAGATGACGTGCGCCATCATGAACGTGCTCCAGTCTGCATTACTTGTTGCACGGCTTTTTGAACCACACTCGCGTCAGGAGACTTGCCCACTGCAAGCTGCGTGGTGTGTTCAGTTACCGATGCAACGGCTGCGGCCACTTGGTCGCGTACTGCGTTGCGTGCTGCTTCAAGTTCTGCTTCGGCTGCTGCGCGCTTCGTTGCGATGCGTGCGTTGGCTTCTGCAATCTTGCTGCTGCGTTCTTGATCCAATGTTTGGCGTGCCTTGTCGACGCGTGCTGCTGCTTCGGAGCGAACCGTTGCAATTTCAGCCTCGTACTTCGACACGTCCGACTTTGCGGCCGATCGAGTTGAGTCGGCCGACTCAAAGTCTTCGCGAATGCCGTTGTAACGAGCGTCCATTCCCTTTTTGATTCGGGGGAACAAGAACACGCGCATAATGACCAGGAACACGAGGAACGAACCAGCACCCCAGATGAGCTCTTTGCTCTCTGGTGCGATTGGGTTCGGTCCTGTCGTTTCGGCCGCGCTTGCTTCTGTTCCGCCTTCAGCGGTCTCAGCAGCAACGCGTACCTGTACCAGGCCACCTTGCAGTGTCGTTACGTGAACTCGCATTGGGATCAGGCGAACTTCAGCAGAATGAAGGCAACGAAGCCGATAAGTGCAAGAGCTTCGGTAAATGCAACACCAAGGAACATGGTGGTGCGGACCATACCTGCGGACTCCGGCTGACGTGCCATTGCTTCAATGGCCTTACCGAAAATCATTCCAATTCCGATGCCAGGTCCGATTGCTGCAAGACCATATGCAAGACCCGCCATCTGAGCAGCGGCATTTGCCTTTGCTTCAGCTGGTGTGAGTTCTGCTGCAACGCGAATGCTCGCGTGTGCGATTCGTGTTAACGCTTCCATTTTTTATCTCCTGTTTAGTTGTTTAGTTTTTTGTGGGTATCTGTCGGTAACTGATTTATCTGAACTGTCTGAATTAGTGCTCTGGGTGCGTTGCCCCACCGATGTACACCGCGGTAAGCACCGTGAAGATGTACGCCTGGAGGAATGCAACCAAGATCTCAAAGCCCGTCAAGAAGATGAGCAAGGCGAATGGCAAAATACCGATTGGTACGAGGAAGAACCTCTGTGTCTCTGCCTGAATAAGCGACTGGGTGAGCAATGCAAAGATCACAAGCAAAAGGTGACCAGCAAGCATGTTTGCAAAAAGTCGCACTGCCAACGAGAACGGACGAACAACAAGAGTTGAGATCAGTTCAATTGGTGTCACCAAGATGTACAACGCTTTTGGTACGCCAGGTGGGAACAACACATTCTTGAAATAACCGAACAAACCTTGGTGCTTAATGCCTGTTGCGTTGAACACCACCCACACAAGCAGCGCCATAAATGCAGGAATACCCATGCGCGCAGTTGCCGGCATTTGAATGAACGGAATGATTCCTGGCAAGTTGCACAAGTAAATGAACACAAACATGGTGAGCAAGAACGGCGTCCAACCCATTCCTGATTTGCCCATGGTTTCCATGATGATGTTCTTCTCGACGAACTCAACGATGATCTCGGCCAAGTTGCGGCTGCCCTTTGGAGCCTTGCGCCCATCTTTTAGTGAAGCAACAAGAAACAACATTGTTCCAATGAGCGCAGACAAGATTGCGATGATGACAACTTTGTTGATGCCTGGAACAACATCTTTCCAACGAAGAATGGTGTTGATTGGAGGGAAGCTAAAACCGCGCCCCACGCTTTCACCAAGAATTACTGCAATTTGGTTTGAGAACACTGTGATCCTGCTTTATCGACTAGTTACTTGTTGAATCTTGGACGGTGGGGCTTGCTACATGTTTTGGCTTGAGTCCGGGGAAAGCAAGCGACAAAGAAATATAACGCATTTCCCAGAAGAGCAACCCAACGTGACTAATGACAATAGTCATGCACAATGGCACGAGTTCAACCCACGTCGCGTTACGGACGAAAAATACGGCTGCGGCGATTACCGCTAGGCGAAAAATGTAACCAAACAACGTTGCACCCATCATGAGGGCATATGAAATACGGGCGGTATACGACACCATCCAGGCAGCGACTGCAAAGTTCCCCAGCACAAGTGCAACCCCATAAGCACTTGACCATGCACCGTTCACTCCCCAAAACAATGCGCTCAGCCCAATCAAGATGGGGGCCACTATTGAGCCATGCTTAATGATGTCTCGCACAATTGCAGCCTCAGGAGCTGGGCCTTGGTCGTTCATAGAAAGAATTGACACGTATTGAGGATCATCAGTTTTCACTAAGGCTCCTTTCGCGTTGGTGCGCCATCGATTTATTTGACCGTTGTTCTTCTAGTGCCTTCATCCGTCCGTTGTAGGTGTAATACATGCGGATGAAATTGCCAACAAGCGAAAACACCACCAATGCAATAGTGACGAACGGCAATGTTCCCACTTGTGAGTCAATAACCAGTCCTATGACTGTGAACACCAACACGCTCACCGCCATCTCTGGGCCACGACCGAGTGTGTCACTCATGCCAGATTCCAATGCCTTCTTCGGCACGAATTTTTTTGGAAAATTCTTCAACGAAAAGCCCTCGTTTAACGCTTGTGAAACTACGAACAAACTACTTGCCCGCCCTCTGCGCAAACAAACCGGTAGTGCAATTGTGCGTTATTCGGCAGGTGTCTGGGGCCGCCAGCGCGGATGAAACACGGTAAACGCTGCCAACAACACCGCCGTGGCCAGTAGTGGCCAAAAGTTTGGCCGGGCTGTGGTGAGCGCAGGATACAGCGCAACTGCTGACAACAACGCGGTCCACGACCACAAAATGACCACGGCACGACGCGGACCATGGCCAAGGGCAATCAGGCGGTGATGCAGATGCCCACGATCGGCAGTTGCGAAACCTTGCCTGCTTACCGTGCGTCGCAGAATGGCAAATAACACGTCGAAAAATGGCACACCCAATATGAGCAACGGGATAAACAACGGCGCAATAAAGAAATATGTTTGGCCACTGACACCTTGCAATTGCGGGTCTGCTCGCCCACCCACAACACTCGTTGATACAGCCATTAACAATCCCAGCACGAGCGCGCCAACATCGCCCATAAATATTCGTGCGGGGTTGAAGTTGTACGGCAAGAACCCTAAACAGATTCCAAGTGTGATGATCGCAATTAACGGACCGATGTTTGGTTGCGCCAATAACCCTTGATCGGCAAGATGCTTGCTGTACACAAAAAATGTTGCTGAAGCAATTGCAACAATTCCTGTTGCTAAACCGTCAAGCCCATCGATCAAGTTGATGGCTTGTGTCATTCCTAATAGCCACATCACGGTGAATAGCGGAATCCAATCGTTAGACAACACGAAGACATCGAGGAATGGAACACGGAAATAAAACATCGTCACGCCAAACCACACCAACACCAATGCAACAACAACAACACCAGTGACCTTCATTGGCGCAGACAAATCTCTGATGTCGTCTGCAAAGCCCAACGCTGCAATCAGCAATGCGGCAAGCACTACACCAATGAGCTCGGAGTTGCCTGAAATGACGAGTGAAAATCGGTCCATCCGCCACGCAAGCAACAGTGCGGCAACCAATCCTCCGATGAATGCAATACCACCAACGTTTGGGGTTGGTACTGGGTGCGCCCGACGTTCATCAGGTTCGGCCATCCAGTCTCGTTTACGCGCATAACGCTCGACAAGCGGGGTCAAGATCGCAGTGACCACCGCGGCACACAGGCCAACGATCAGGTATCCAGAAAGATCAATCACACACGCTTTGAGTACACAGGGAACTTGGCACACAGTGTCGCAACTTTGGCGCGCACTTCTGCAATAACTGCAGGATTATTGCGATTGCGCAACGTCTGTGCAACGTATTCAGCAATCAGCGCCATCTCTGGCTCCTTCATTCCTTGCGTTGTCACCGATGGTGTTCCGATGCGAACACCACTCGTCACAAATGGGCTGCGTGGATCATTTGGAATGTTGTTTTTGTTCAACGTGATTCCAGCTTCATCCAACACCAATTGTGATTCTTTGCCGGTCAATTCGGCATCGAATGGTTGCAAATCGACCACCATCATGTGTGTGTCGGTGCCACCAGAAACCAATCGGAAACCCTGCTTCGACAATGCCTCTGCAAGAGCGGCCGCGTTCTTCACGATTTGCTGTGCGTAGTCCTTGAAACTTGGTTGCAATGCTTCATGAAATGCAACTGCTTTGGCAGCAACAGCGTGTTGGAGTGGGCCACCTTGGCTTCCCGGAAACACCGCTTTGTCGATTGCGGCTGCGTGTGCAGCAGTGGTCAAAATACAACCACCGCGTGGTCCGCGCAGCGTTTTGTGAGTTGTAAACGTCACGACATCTGCGTACGGAACGGGGTTTGGATGCGCGCCACCGGCAACGAGTCCGGCAATGTGCGCAATGTCAAACATCATCAGTGCACCAACTTCATCGGCGATCGCGCGGAATGGCTCTGGCTCAAGACGACGTGGGTACGACGTGGTTCCCGCAACAATCATTTTTGGCTTGTGTTTGATTGCAAGCTCACGAATTTGATCAAAGTCCAAGCGCTCATCTGTTGCACCAACACGGAACGAATGGAAGTTGTACAAAATTCCTGATGCATTGACGGGCGATCCGTGAGTGAGGTGTCCGCCGTGATCGAGGCTTAAGCCGAGCACGGTGTCGCCAGGCTTAAGCAACCCGAGATACACCGCCATGTTTGCACTCGCACCCGAGTGCGGTTGCACGTTGGCATGATCTGCTCCAAACAATTGCTTGATGCGTTCAATTGCTATTGCCTCGATCTCATCCACCACTGCGTTGCCGCCGTAGTAACGCTTACCTGGATAACCCTCTGCATATTTGTTCGTTAATACCGAACCTGTTGCCTCCATCACGTCGGGTGACGTGAAGTTTTCACTCGCAATGAGCTGCAGTCCCGTTACTTGACGCTCACGTTCTTTATCGATCAGTCCAAAAACTTCGGTGTCTCGTTGTGATTCAGATGGCCAAGGCATTAGCGCGCTCCTTCTTGTTGTTCGATGTCGGCCAACTGAGCAACCCTGCGCTCATGTCGACCACCTTCAAACGGTGTGTGTAAAAACTTTTCGACAATCTGTTCTGCTTGTTCAGTGGTGACCACTCGGCCGCCCATGCTGAGCACATTTGCATCATTGTGCGAGCGCGCCATTTCTGCCAAATACAAGTCGTTGCACAACGCGGCACGAACTCCATGCACTTTATTGGCAGCAATCTGTTCACCCTGACCGCTTCCACCCATCACGATGCCAATTTCTGCTTTGCCATCACGAACATCTCGTGCAACCGCTGCACAAATTGGCGGATAGTCGACACTTTCGCTCGAATGTGTTCCGTGGTCGACAACCTGATGCCCGGCCTTCGTTAAATAGCCAATGAGGTGTTGTTTTAGGTCATAACCCGCATGGTCGGAACCAATTGCGATGACGCGAGAAGTGTGAGGAGTTGTCATTAGATTTCCGCAAGCGAGCATAGGTCACAAGGGCTTTACCCAATAGACCCTGTGCAAACACTGAAAACTAGAGTTTGTGCCGTGACCCTCGACCCGAGAACCCCTGTCCTTATTGGACAGGCCCAGGTGAGCCAACACCACGATGATGTGTTGACTGCATTAGGGCCAACACAGCTGATGGCCAATGCCGTGCGTGGCGCCATCGCAGATGCCAATGTCTCTTCGCTCGGCACGATTGATGCACTGTACGTACTTCGGTCGCTATCAAATCGTGAACCAAACCCTGGTCGCAGCGTGGCTCGCCAACTTGGACTCACCGTCACAACAACTGGCCTCACACCCCATGGTGGCAACCTCCCGCAGTCACTCGTCAATCACTCTGCACTCGCAATTTCACGAGGCCAGATGGACATGGTGGTGCTCACGGGTGGCGAAGCATCTCGCTCACGTCGACGCGCTAAACAATCGTCAACGCAACCGTTATGGATGAATGCGTCACCCGAGTCGTCAGCCGACGACGAGCCAGTCACTACCGGTGACGAATTGGTTATGAATCACGAAACCGAACTGGCACGCAACATTGCGCTCCCGATTCAAATTTATCCGATGTTC
This sequence comes from Acidimicrobium sp. BACL17 MAG-120823-bin42, assembly GCA_001438985.1. Lineage (GTDB taxonomy): Bacteria > Actinomycetota > Acidimicrobiia > Acidimicrobiales > Ilumatobacteraceae > UBA3006. Next base: position 9,216 of record LIAZ01000009.1, read on the forward strand.
GAAACTGCACTTCGCGCCGCTGCAGCGCGGAGTGTGTCCGACCATCAACAACTCATCAGCGAGCTGTGGTCGCGTTTCAGCGACGTTGCTGCCAACAATCCTCATGCTTGGTCACGCACTGCATACACAGCAGAACAGATCAGAACCTCTTCGCCAACTAACCGCATGGTTGGTTTTCCGTATACCAAGTTGATGAACTCGAATAATGACGTTGACATGTCTGCATCACTCATCCTGTGCTCTGCTGAACGAGCGCAATCACTTGGTGTACCACGTGACCGATGGGTATTCCCACAAGCAGGCACCGATTGTCATGAGCACAACTTCATCTCGCACCGATGGACATTCACCGACACGCCAGCAATTCGCCTTGGTGGTGAATACCTACACCAACTCACTGGTCTGGCAGCCAAGGACTACGACTTTGTTGATCTGTATTCGTGCTTTCCTTCGGCTGTTCAACTTGGCGCTCAGTCGCTCGGACTCAACCTCGATCAGCAACTGACCGTGACCGGCGGTTTGTCATTTGCAGGTGGGCCCTTCAACAACTACGTGATGCATGCAATTGCCACCACCATGCAAAAGCTGCGCGACACGCCACATTCCACAGGGTTCATTTGGGCCAATGGCGGTTATGCAACCAAGCATTCGTTTGGTGCATACGCAACCACTCCACCACCTCGCGGATTTCTGCATTCGTCTCCACAAGCACACGTTGATGTATTGCCAAAACGCGAAGTGGCGACGCAACAGCAAGCACAAGGCCCTGCAAAACTTGAGGCGTACAGCGTGATGCATGGCCGCGATGGTGCACCAGAAACGGTGAACGCTTCGGTCATTCTTCCCGATTCACGACGGGCATGGGCAACAACGAACAATGCTCAACTGGCAATCGAAATGTGCGAGCGCGAATGGGTTGGTGTACCCGTGCGAGTAGATGACACTGGAACTTTGTTGGCATGACCGACACGTTTCCTCGTCAATACGCGCGAACTCAACGCCTCACGCTTGGCGAGCCACGAAATGTTGTTGTTTCGCCAGACGGCAGGCGCGTGTTGTTTCTGCGCTCGGCCGGTGGGTCAGATTCGATGAACTCGTTGTGGCTGTTTAGCGTTGAGCACAACTCGGAAACATGTATCGCAGATAGCCGAACCCTCACGACTGACACCCATTCGCGCGACGATTCGCCTGAAGAGAAAGCCCGCCGCGAACGAGCACGTGAGGGCGCTGCTGGAATCGTTTCGTTTTCCTGTGATCAAGATGTTGACCATGCAGTCTTTGCGGTAAGCGGGCGACTGTTCATCTGCGATATGCATGATGTGCGAGAAATCGTGGTTGCTCAACCGGCTGCAGGGTTGATCTACGACCCGCGCATCAGCCCTGATGGCAAACACATCGCCTACGTGCGAGGAAACAGTCTGTTTGTATGCGACCAAGCAGGAAACGAGCGTTGCCTCGCAGGTGAATCACACAACGATGTTTCGTGGGGCGTTGCCGAGTTTGTTGCCGCAGAAGAAATGAACAGACACCGAGGATTTTGGTGGTCGCCCACCAGCGATGCACTCGCAATTGAACGAGTAGACAACTCACCCATCACACTCATCACCATTGCTGACCCTGCACAGCCGAAGGCCAGCCCACAAACACGCCGCTACCCATTTGCCGGAACAGCTAACGCAAGCACGTCCCTGCATCTTGTCGATCTGTTCGGCGCAACTATTCCTGTTGTCTGGAATGCACATGATTATGAATACCTCGCCTCTGTGCAATGGAATTCTTTTGGGCTCGTTATTTCTGTGATGTCACGGGATCAACGACTACTCGATATCCGCAAAGTGCAATGCACCACAGGTGAAACCGAATCGCTGCATGTTGAACGCGATGATCAGTGGGTCGAACTGGTTGCTGGTGGCCCATCACTGATCTCCGAGAATCAGGTGATGTGGTGTGGTGAGCGAAACGGAGCACGAGCAGTACTTGTCAACAACGTCGCCATCACACCTGCACACATTCAGGTTCGCGGCATCATCAGCGCCACATCTGAAGATGTGTGTTTTTCGGGCAACACACTCGACCAACCAACCATGCTTCATGCTTGGAAGGCACATATTGCAACCAACACGCTTACTCAGCTCACGCAAGGCGATGGAGTCTTCACTGTTTCTGTTGGGGGAACCACCACGGTTATCCGCAGTGCAACCATGCAACAACGCCGCTCACAAACGCTGGTCAATAGTCGTCACGAACTAACAAATAACGCCGAAGAACCGCTACTCAATGTCAATGTCACATTCCACAGAGTCGGCCCTCGCGGTATCTGCACTGCCATCGTGTTGCCTGAACATCACGATGGCTCACCGTTGCCTGTGTTGTTTGATCCATATGGTGGGCCACACGCGCAACGAGTGATGCACAGCAGCCTGGCGTTTACGGCAGCACAGTGGTTTGCTAACCAAGGGTTTTGTGTTGTCATTGCCGATGGCAGCGGAACACCTGGTCGTGGCAGCGCATGGGAACGCGAAGTCCACAACGACCTTGCAACATCTGTACTCAATGACCAAATCGCAGTTCTCAATAGCCTCGGCGAAATTGCCCCGTGTGCCGACACGTCGCGAGTTGCGATTCGCGGCTGGAGTTTTGGTGGCTACCTTGCAGCACTAGCAGTGCTTCGCGCTCCACAACATTTTCATGCAGCAATCGCCGGTGCACCGGTCACTGATTGGCGGTTGTACGACACGTTTTATACCGAGCGATATCTTGGCAACCCCACGCTCGATGATGCGCCATACGAAGCCTCGTCGCTGCTGCCCGATGCAAAGCAACTCACTCGCCCACTCTTGATCATTCATGGGCTCGCCGATGACAACGTGCTTGCGGCCCATTCGCTCGAGTTGTCGACAGCACTCCTACATGCAGGAAAGCCACACGAATTTTTGCCGCTCGTTGGAGTGACGCACATGACTCCACAAGAAGTCGTTGCCGAAAACTTGCTGTTACATCAGCTGAGTTTTTTACGCAGAAGCTTGGTGCTGGGCTAACGCAATTCGATCACGACCAGCAAGGTCTTGGCGAATTTCAATATTGACGAGGCCGGAATTCTGTAACAAGTCACGAACTTCATTGCCTTGGCGATAACCGATCTCCATGACGATCCAACCGCTGTGCGCTAGCCACGTCGGTGCACCACTCACTACAGAACGGATGTCTGCAAGGCCATTGTCTGGTGCATACAAAGCAGAGTGTGGCTCCCATGCATGAACATCGCTCGCTACTTCTTCATCATCATGGGCAATATATGGCGGGTTACACAATGCAATATCGATGGCGCCTTTCAGTGATACATCTAATGCTTTCCACCAATCGCCAAGTGCCAGTCGAACACCACCACCTTTTTGCCCAACACCAACCAGGTTTCCGCGTGCAACATCAAGTGCGTCTGCGGATCGGTCCGTGAGCCACACATTGGACTTTCCGAGCGGCAACTCGTGTGCCATGCTGAGCCCAATCACGCCGCTTCCCGTGCCTAGGTCGACAATGTTGAGTGGTCGATCAATTTCTTTTAATCGTGCATTTGCAAGTGTGAGCGCTACGTCAACCAGCAGTTCGGTTTCGGGCCGCGGTATGAGTACCCGTTGATCAACGAACACATCTAAATGGCGAAACGCCCAACGCTTCATCACATACTGCAATGGTTCGCCTGCCAAGCGGCGGCGCACCATGTCGTGCAGTTGTTTTGCCATTGCAGAAGTGATGTAATCACTTAATGCAGCGCGAAACTCGTCGCCATCTACTCCACTTGCGTGCTCACATAGCCAACGTGCTTCGTTTGCATCACCAAGTTGTTCAGTCGTTTCGGCGAGCATCTCGCTCCATGTCACCGCGTCTTCGGGTGTCATGTTGGGGTTAGTCGTTTGCGGCGCCAGCCAACTGCTCAATCTGGAATTGCGTTGTGAGCGCATCCACGACTGGGTCAACGTTGCCCGCCAAGAAGTCTTGTAATTGATACAAAGTGAAGCCAATGCGGTGATCGGTAATGCGGTTTTCTTTGAAGTTGTACGTGCGAATTTTTTCGCCTCGACCGCCCTTGCCAACCTGGGCTTTACGCTCGGCCGACATCTTTTCGGCTTGCTCTTCTTCGCGCTGTTTCAACAATCGCGATCGCAACACGGTCATGGCGCGCAGACGGTTTTGTAACTGCGAACGCTCATCTTGCATGGCCACCACAATTCCTGACGGCTTATGGGTAATACGTACGGCCGAGTCGGTGGTGTTTACGCCCTGACCACCCGGACCACTTGCGCGATACACGTCGATTTGCAAATCTTTTTCGTCAATCGACACGTCAACTTCTTCGGCTTCTGGCATCACCATCACGGTTGCCGACGACGTGTGGATACGACCCTGTGCTTCAGTAACCGGCACGCGTTGTACGCGATGTGGGCCACCCTCAAAACGCATGCGCGTCCACACCGTGTCACCCTTAAACAACATGGTCACTTGGTTGATACCACCCATTGGTGACTTGTCAAGCGACAGCACTTCAACCGACCAACCGTTGCGCAGTGCCCACGCGCTGTACATATCGAACAGATCGTGTGCAAACAAGTTGGCTTCTTCGCCACCTTCTGCACCACGAATTTCAACGATGATGTTCTTTCCATCGTTTGGATCCGCAGGAAGCAAGAGCACTTTTAGATTGGCTTCAAGTTCGGCAATGCGTGCAACTGCGCCATCAAGTTCGGCCTGCAATTGTTCGCGCTCTGCACCTTTTGCATCGGTCATCAATTCACGAGCCGCTTCGGCATTGCCTTCTGCATCTTTGTATTCACGAATGCATTGCACAAGGGGTGTTTGCTGCTTGTACCTGCGCGACGCATCACGCAATTTGTTTTGATCGTTTAATACCTCGGGTGTGCCAAGGCTTTCCTCAAGAGCCACATATTCGGCTTCAATCTGGGAGAGGCGTTCAAACACGATGCTTAGGCTACGGGCTAATCAACGACGAACTGGGGAAACTTCAACGAAACGCGCTGGATTACGCAGTGACTGTGCCAATTTATGCAGCGATGGAGTGACATTGTTTGCATGAGTTGCAATGAATAGTTCTGCATCGGGCGCGGCACGCAATCGTGCATCTGCGCCAAACGCCACCACGTCTACATCAATTGATGCAGTACACACAACCACCACTGGGGTGCCATTTGCCAATGTTCCTAACGCAACGCACGGCATCTCGTCTTTCACATTCATTCGTCTTACCGGTGGTTCGACGGGTTGAAGATGTGCTGCCCCAATGAGCTCTGGCGAAGCAACAATTCGATGACGAAGCAATCGCTCTGGTGCCAGACGATTTAACGGGTGTGGAACCGACCCTTCATTGCGATGATCGCGAACAATGCCCGCAACACGAGCAAGCGACTCAACTGTTGCATCTCGACCGTGCACCAACTGAAATGTTTCACGATCATGTGCGCCAACGCCGATTTCAAGTCGTGCACCGTCGCCAGCATCGTCATTCACCACGCGACACACTTCAAGACCCAACACTTCACCGGTTAATTGCCCGTGTTCACGAACAACATCTGCACCAGAAGTTTCAATCATGAGTGCAAATTGCTCGTGTGTGTCGCGCACTTTGACTGACGGCAACGGCCCTGACGCTGCTGCACGAGTTACGCGACCATTAGCGACACCCCAAATGGAAATGTCGGAATCAAACAGTTGCGCACGACGCGCAAGCACGTCTGCATCGGTTTCGGTCAAGACATTGAGCGAGATAATTTCGTTCTTGCCTGCCCACAACAACGCCGGGCTTAAAGCTCGAGCGTGTTGCTCGGTAACATAAACCCAACCAATCGATCCCTGCAACGCGGCGTGACCAAAAGGAAATTCAACCGACTCAAATGAAGTCGTATCGGCGCCGCATTGCGACGCCGCCATGCGCAGGCGTGCGTCAGACACTTATGTGGTTGGCTGCTTGGCGATTTCGTTCAGGAAGTCGTCGTTATTCTTGAACGTCTTCAAGCGATCAATCAACAACTCGAGCCCTGGAGCAGCATTTCCATCTGCTGCAAGTCCACTGAGCACACGGCGTAGCTTCCACACCATCTGCAATTGCTTGCGCTCGAAGAGCAACTCTTCGTGACGCGTGCTCGATGCATCAACATCGATTGCTGGGTAGATGCGGCGTTCTGCAACTTTGCGGTCGAGGCGAAGCTCCATGTTTCCGGTTCCCTTGAACTCTTCGAAGATGGCATCGTCCATACGGCTATTTGTTTCCACAAGTGCAGTTGCCAAAATGGTCAAGCTGCCGCCCTCTTCAATGTTGCGAGCCGCACCGAAGAACTTCTTTGGTGGGTACAACGCACCAGCATCAATACCACCCGACATAATTCGTCCGGTTGCAGGCGCAGCCAAGTTATACGCACGTGACAAACGCGTAATTCCGTCCAAAATAATGACGACGTCTTCGCCCATTTCCACCATGCGCTTTGCCTTCTCGATGGTGAGCTCTGCAATATGCGTGTGCTCTTCCGACGGACGGTCGAATGTTGACGCAATGACTTCGCCCTTTACGGTGCGACGCATGTCGGTTACTTCTTCAGGACGCTCGTCAATCAGCAACACGATCAATTTCACTTCTGGGTGATTCTTTTCGATGCTGGTTGCAATGGTCTTCATGACTGTCGTCTTGCCTGCCTTCGGAGGCGACACGATGATTCCACGTTGCCCCTTACCAATTGGCGCAATGAGGTCGATGATTCGTGCGGTCATGTTGTTTGGATCTGCTGCGTTTTCTAGACCCAACTTCGAGTCAGGGAACAACGGAGTGAGATCTTCGAAACGAGGACGATTCTTCACCTGGTCGGCGGCAACGTTGTTGATCGTTTCCACGTCGAGCATTGCTGGGTTTTTCTCGTTACGGCCTGCAGGCTTTGACATTCCTGAAACATGGTCGCCTTTTCGCAAACCATATTGACGGGTCAGTCGAACTGAAATGTATGAGTCCTCGCGGCTTGGCAAGTAACCGTTGACACGCAAGAAGCCGTAGCCCTCGTCGCGCAAGTCGACATAACCCGACACCTTTACTGGCTCGGTGCTGATTGGCTCATTGCTCTCTGGCTCGATTGTTTCGTAACGATCGTTGCCCTGTGGGCCTTCGTCGCGCGGGCCTTTGCCACGGCGGCGACGGTTGCGATTGCGGTTGCGGTTGTTGTCGAACCCGCCACCATCAGTGCGATTGTTATCGCGCTCGCCGCGATCACCGGTATTGCGGTCGTTGTTGTTGCGATTGTTGTTATGACGATTGCTGTTGCGATTGGCATTGCGGTCGCCACGATCTTGCTCACTTGCGCGTCGTGCATCTGGCGCAACAGGCGTGCCTTCATGTTCGGCTAATTCAATTTCCCAATCGGCAAGCGGCTCGCCATCGGCGCCAAGAACTGGGCCAGCAGGTGCAGGCGATTTCGCGGCTGGCTTTTCAGCCTTCGGCGCGTCTTCCTTCTTCGCTGGCTTTGGTGCAACTTCGGCTGGCTTCGTCTGCTCAAGAATCATCTCGATCAGTTCGGCTTTTTTGGCACGCGATGCCGACTTCACACCAAGTGCGCCGGCAATGGCTACAAGTTGTTCGCGGTCTTTTGCTTCGAGTGCTGATTGTTCAAGGGCTCCACTGGCCACAAGGTCCTACTTTCAGGTTTAACGGGCGTTCACATAAAAGTGAGTTGCCCTAACAACCGCAACTGCGTTACGCGAAACTCAAAATTTCGAGACGCTGAGTGCGGGGGCTGTGCTCGGGATTCCGAGACGTCTATAACCATAGCCCTTCATTGGGCAACTGGCAACTCGCCACACAGTTCTCGTTAGTGGCACGAGGCAACAAAAGCCTCAACTGCTTGCAGATCATTTGGCAAGTTGATGATGCGTTCCTGACGATCGAACAAGTCAGCAACATGATCGGGCAGCGCTGGGTGCACCCCTGTTGCCTGTTTCACGGCATCAGGGAACTTGGCCGGGTGTGCAGTCGCAAGCGTGATCGTGGGTACACCAGGTTCGGCACATGCCTCTGCCGAAGCAATACCTATGGCCGTGTGTGGGTCGACCAACATTCCACTTTCGTTATGAATGCGCTTCATCACTGCCAGAGTTTCTTCGTCGCTTGCTCGATGTGCACGGAACGTTGGTTCGATCCATCGTACGAATTGATCGGGCTTAACCGACAGGTTGCCGTTTTGACGGAACATGTTTAACTGCTCGGTCGTTGCACCACCGTCGCGATTGTTCATTTCAAACAACAAACGCTCAAAGTTTGAGGAGATCTGAATATCCATACTTGGGCTAAGCGTTGGCACCACGGGCAACATATCCATGCTGTGCGTTTCAAAGAAGCGCGTCAAAATGTCGTTGCTGTTCGAACCGACAATGAGTTTTTCGATATCGGCACCCATTTGCTTGGCAATCCAGCCAGCAAGGACATTGCCAAAGTTTCCTGTTGGCACGCTGAACGATGCTGAGCGACCAAGGGTTTCGAGCGCAGTGAAGTAATACACCGTCTGTGCCATCACACGTGCCCAGTTAATGGAGTTGACTGCTGACAAGTTGTTTGCTTCGCGGAATGGAGCATCGTTGAACATTGCCTTCACTAGGTCTTGGCAGTCATCAAAGGTTCCGTCAATAGCAACCGTGTGCACATTTGGCGAAGTGATGGTGGTCATTTGCC
>LIAZ01000010.1 GCA_001438985.1 Acidimicrobium sp. BACL17 MAG-120823-bin42
CAGCAGTTGCATGCCGTCCATGTTTAAAGCAGAGCTCGAATTTGGCAGCTTCCTGTATTGCTGCCAATCGTGTTCGACTTTGGCTGTGGTTTCGAGAAGTAACGGGAGGAACTTGTCTCGCAGGGTGTCTTTGGATACTTCGGTGATGTGGACAGAGATCCCAATTGCCGCGAGAACGCGATTGTCTTCACCGCGAATTGGCGCAGCGATCGCCTGAACTCCGTATTGCAAATCTTCGTCGCTTTCCGCCCAGCCGTTTGCACGAACTTTCTCTAGACGTGGCCGCAATTGCTCGGCAGTGAACTGTGTTCGTGGGTAGTACATAGACATGGTTGGCACGCTCAACACGCTGGCGAGTTGTGAATCGGGCACGTCGGCGAGCAACACGCGTCCAAGCGCGGTGCTTGCCGATGGCAATCGCGCACCAACGGTGACGCCAACGCTGACGATTTTGGGAACTTCAGCCCGGCCTGTATACACGATGTCGCTTCCATCGAGTTCAGCTAATGACACGGTTTGGTCAAACTGCTGAGAGAGCTGTTCCATATGAGGCTTTGCTGCTCCATACAAACCAAGTGCCGAAATGTAGGCCATACCGAGGTCCACAACTTTTGGTGTGAGGGAGTACTGATTGTTTTGGCAGCGCACGTATCCCAACTCTTCAAGGGTGATCAGCAGGCGCAACACCGTTGGTCGTGCGAGCGAAGTGCGTTCGGAGATCTGCGTAATGGTCTGCTTGATGTGTAGTTGATCAAATGTACGAATGACCTCTAGTCCACGCGCAAGCGCCTCGACGAAATCTTTCTTCGAACCATCCGGCATACAAGCCCCCCGACTTTGTAGTGAGGAAAGTTTATTCGTAGTGAGGAAAGTTTACTAGCCCCAATTGGGGTGGGGCTAATCGGTTTGGTTATCGCGCAAGAACTGTTCGAGTTCTGCAGCAAGCTCGTCTCCGCTTGGGAGTGGTCCGCCGCCAAACCCCGACGTGGGCATGCCGTCGATATGTGTGTTGTCGAATGCGGTTTCTAGTTGTGACAACATGGCGAGGTGTTCGCTATTGCCGCGCACCAATTGGTCGAGTCGCTCGCGCTGAACACCTGCTTGTTCGCGCAGTGCATCGGTGCTAATTGAAATGCCACCGGTGTCACATACTGCAGCAATCAGTGCTGCGGCAGCGGCAGGGTAGCTCATTGATGCCACGTAGTGAGGCACTTGTGCCCACAACCCAACGGATTGGATCCCATGATTAAACATCGATTGCTCGAGGACAGCCTCCATTCCGGCAGGCACATCGACAGAACTTTTAATGAACGGGAGCAACGATGCCAGGTGAGCGTCTGGTGACGTGCACGAAATTTTTACTGCACGCGTGTGAGGGGTGGCAATGGGGTAGGCACCCATGCCGAGCATCCGTCGCACTTTCATTTGTTCGCTGAGCTCGATCACACACTGTGCAAAATGTTGCCAACGCGAGTCGGGCTCTGGGCCAGTGAGGAGCAGTACTGGTTCGTTGTTTTTGTCATGGCCAAGCATGATGCGCGGTGCAGACCAATTGAGCTTGGTGATCACGCCATCGCGCAGTTCCATCAGCGGACGTCGTGCTCGGTAATCAACAAACGTGTCGGCGTCAAACTCGATTAATGGGACTGCGTTGGTCTCGGTTACCAGGGCCTCCATTGCGGCAGCTGCTGCAGCGCTTGCGTCGATCCAGCCAGTGAGCATTGCCACCAAAACGGGTTGCTGTAATACGGGAAGCTTGCCGTCAAACTCGGGAGAAATTCGGTAATCGGTCATTACATGCGTCAGTGTAGACGCGAAAGTAACTGCTCTGCCTTTTGTGCGGCAGTTTCTACCTGTGTTTTGAATGCATCAAATGCTTGCGGATCATGTTGGCCCATCGCTCCTGAAATGTAGCGGGCATAGACGCCTTCAATAATGCAGGCAAGTTTCCAATAAGCAAATGACACATAGAAATCAAGTTGTGAAATATCTCGACCCGAGGTCTGTGCATAGCGGTCGGCGAGTTGTTGGCGATTGAGAAAACCTGGGGCGGTGGTGGTGGCGAAATTGTTTGCTCCAGCATCGTCGTCTGGGCCAGTCCAGTACACCATGAGTAAACCGAGGTCGGCCATCGGGTCGCCAAGTGTGCACAACTCCCAATCGAGCACCGCCATGATGTTGCCGCTTGCGTCAATCATGCAGTTATCCAAGCGATAGTCGCCGTGCACGATGGTGGCAGGGCCTTGCTCGGGAATGCGAGTGAGTAAGCCGTCGTGAACTCGGTCGATAGCCGAAAGCTCGCGAGTCTTTGATGCATTCCATTGTCCGTACCAGCGCTTGAGCTGTCGTTCGATATAGCCCTCGTGTCTGCCGAGTTCGCCAAGTCCAACTTCGGCCGGAACAACCTGGTGGATCTTTGCCATGGTGTCAACAAGAGAAACACTTGCATTGTGGCGTGCTTCTGTCGACAGCATGCGTTGTGCAGTTTCGTTGTCGCGAATGATCAGTCCGTCAACAAATGACATCACATAAAACGGCGCATCGTTAACTTCTGTATCTACACACAGACCCAATGCGGGGGCAACAGGAACGTGCGAGTTGTGCAATGCCGAAATGATGCGATGTTCGCGACCCATGTCGTGGGCGCTGGCAAGCGCGTGGCTGAGTGGTGGACGCCGCAATACATAGCGATTGCCGTTTCCATCAGTGACTGCAAATGTCAGATTGGAGTGGCCGCCTGCGATTAACTCATAGGTAAATGGTGCTTGTGCGCCAGCAATGTTGGCTGCCAGCCATTGGCCTACCTGGGGTTCGCGTATTCCTGCCGGTGCAGATGGTGCAGAATTCATCACCGTCAAACTAGTTGGTGGCGATATCGTTTTGCGCATGGCAATCGACGTCACTGATGCAACGTTTCAAGAAGAAGTGCTGAACCGTTCGCAGTCGGTGCCAGTGATTGTGGATTTATGGGCGCCATGGTGTGAGCCATGTAAGGCGCTCGGCCCGATTCTGGAAAAGCATTGTGATGCCACAAACGGTCAAGTGGTGCTCGCCAAGGTCAATATTGATGAAAACCCCGGCATCGCGCAAGCGTTTCAAGTGCAAAGTATTCCGGCTGTGTTCATCATGCAAAACGGTGGGGTGCTCGACGGCTTCGTTGGCGCAAAACCCGATCATGTGATCAAGCAACTTGTTGAAGCGTTATTGCCAGGCGGCGGAGCAGATCTTGTGTCGCCAGCGGATACTGCTGTTGAAGAACCAACAGAGCCCGAGCCGTTTGTTATCAATGACGACTATGACAACGAGTTGGCGCTCCTGTTGCCGTTGGTCAAGCTTGACGAGACGGCACGTGCGAGATACATCGAGATACTCGAGTTGATGGGCCCAGACGATCCACGAACTGCTGGTCATCGCAGGAAACTCACCGCCCAACTCTTTTAAGTTTGCACACATCAAGCCGTGCGAAAGCGGCTTGCAGAACTAGTGGTGTGGTTTGGTCTCCGCAGGCTGGTGACGGGTGCCGCAGCGGTTTGTGTCTTAGCGGTTGGTGGATGGTGGGTAGTGCGTGTTCCTCCGGTGCCGGTCGAGTCAACGATTGCTTTCACAACTACATCTGTTGCGGGTGGGGTATCGGCAAGCGCACTGGTGATCGTGGTGCATGTTGCCGGAGAAGTAAATGTTCCTGGTGTGTATTCACTTGCTGCGGGATCGCGGATGGTTGATGCTCTTGACGCCGCTGGTGGTCCAACCAATCGCGCCGATCTTGAAGTCATCAACTTGGCTACTCCAATTACTGATGCAACTCAGATCTATGTACCAGCACGAAACCAGACAGCGCGTCCAACGTTTCGCCGCCCCCAACCCGGTGTCAATGGTGGTGCTAATAGTGGTGCGACTGGTCAAACAGATGATCAGCAGGGAGGTGTGATCAACATCAATCGCGCATCGGCAGCCGAGCTCGAACAACTACCGGGTGTTGGTCCAGCGACCGCGCAGGCGATCATCGATTATCGAACGTCGAACGGTCCTTTTGCCACACCTGAAGACTTACTTGAAGTTAAAGGCATTGGTCCTGCCAAATTTGCGTCAATGCGCAACAAGGTGGGCGTTTAGTACATGCGTTACAAAGCGCCAAGTACTACTGCGCTAATTGCTAGCGACAGGATTGCTCCAACCCACACGCCAATGGCAAACGGGCGAACTTCTCGTATCCATTCGGGCCATCCGCTGACTGCTCGTTTGGTGGCCCGTAAAGCGCTGACATGGCCGATCACAAACCACAGTGATGCACTTAAGAAAACGGCCAAAACATATGCCGAGGTTGACGAAACTGCAGGAACGCCAAGCATTGGCAACACGGGTACCGCGGCAATCAACACCAGAAAGCCAATCACTCCAAGGATTGAACTTGGCAGAGCAACCAGCACAAAACCAACCAATGCAACTGCTGCTGAAATAGCCACAGCAGTGATGCCTCCGCGCTGACGCACTTGTGCTCGATGAAACATAATGCCGTCGTGAATCACGCCTTAATCGTACGAGCATTTTGCACTTGGACAGCGTTTTTACGTCTGTACTGGTTGCCGTTGCTCATTGGCTTAGTCGTGCTCGTTGGTCATGCCGGCTATCAGTTCAACCAGTTGCAGCGTGGTGCAGTGGGTCAGTACTCGGGATACGCGCGTGTAATTGAAGACCCGATGAGAAAATTTGGTGGAGTGCAGGTGGTGTTGGAAATAGATGGCAAGCGATATCTTGCGCTTGCGCATTCTGTTGCTGGTCGAAGAATTGCACAAGCAGAAGCGGGCAACATGCTGTTTGTTTCGGGGCAGCGATCTCGAGTGCCTCGAGCGACCGTGTTGCGGTATGCGCCACGTCACATCGTGGGGATGTTTTCTGTTGTCGAGGTCCGTGAACAGATATTTTCTGCTTCGCCACTAGACCGAAGTGCCAACCGTCTGCGGTCAACGATGAAGCGCGCTGCCGACATGATGCCTCGTGATGAATCGGCATTATTTATGGGGCTGGTAATCGGTGACGATCGCGCGCAATCACGAACCATGATCAACGCATTTCGCGGTGCTGGATTGTCACATCTCACTGCGGTATCGGGGCAAAATGTTGCCTTCGTGCTCACCATTTTTGGCGTCTATCTGCGTCGTGCGCGCACCTGGTGGAGGTTTGGTCTGTCGTTGGCGTTGATTGGTTGGTTCGTCGTGCTTACACGCGCAGAGCCTTCAGTTCTCCGTGCAGCAACGATGGCAAGTTTCGGTGCGTTTGCGTTTGCAAAAGGTCGCGATCTTGGAGGGGCGACTGCATTGGCCTTTTCAGTAGCGACGCTGCTATTTATTGATCCGATGTTGTTGTTTTCGGTTGGGTTTTGGATGTCGTCACTAGCAACGCTTGGACTGGTGTTTATAACTCCAGTGATCGTACGCACGGTTCGTGGCCCGCAATGGGTGGTTCATCCTTTGGCAACCACTCTTGGTGCGCAAGTCGGTGTTGTGCCGATCACATTGTTGATCTTTGGCACTGCTCCTGCGATTTCGGTGATGACCAATGTGTTGGCAGTGCCGGTGGCCGGTTTTGTGATGTTGGTCGGAATGCCAACTGCATTGCTGTGTGGCGTGGCCGTGAATGTGTTTGGGCCAGTGGTGATACCGCTGTGTGAACTGGCGATGCTTCCCGTGCTGATCGCGACTCGGTGGGTGTGGTGGGTTGCCGTTGTTGGTGATCATTTTTCGCCATCAGGTATGGCAAATGTGGTGTTGTGGTTGGCAATTGGCGTATTTCTTGGGGTAGTACACCGATCTGTCAAACTTAACGCGTGACGGTGTATCTCATTACGGGAAGCGATGCGCGCTTGATTTCGGCGAAACTTACCGACCTCACTCAAGAGTTGGTGGGCGATGGTGATCGCAACATCATGTACGAAAGTCACGATCTCGAATCCGTTACGTCCGACGAGCGCGAAACTGCCATTGCTCATGCAGTTACCGGCGCTCAAACCGAGTCGCTATTTGGTGATCAACGTGTGGTGGTACTTCGTGCATTGCATGAAGCAACTGTCGACCAACTGAAGCCATTGATTAAGTATCTTGAACAGCCGCTCGACATTACGCATCTCGTCATCACCGCCGAAGGCAAGTTGGCAAAGTCAACAACAGATGCACTGAAAAATGCTGGCGCAACCACTTTTAACACCACGCCACCAAGTAGGAAAAACGATCTCACAACGTGGTTTATGGAACAATTCACCGAGTCGGGGCTCAAGCTTGATGCTTCTGCTGTTGCCGCAATCATTTCCTGGCTCGGCCAAGATCAGGCACGTTTGCCGTCATTGATCGACGTGTTGTCTTCAACCTATGGAACAGCTAAGAAACTGGCGCTTGGCGATGTCGAACCGTTCCTTGGTGAGCAGGGAAGTGTGCTCCCGTGGGATCTCACTGATGCAATCGACAAAGGTGATTCACCGACTGCGCTCGCCATGTTGCGTCGCATGGTGAGAGGCGGCGAATATCATCCGCTGCAAATCATGTCGCTCCTGCACGGGCATTACACAAAACTGATGAAGTTGGATGGTCCAGACATCCGCAACACGCAGGATGCGATGTCCATCATTGGCTCAAAAAGTGATTTTCAAGCCAAGAAGTATGTGTCGACGTATCAGCGGCTTGGCACTCGCAATGTGGGTGCTGCGGTGCAATTGCTAGCACGCGCCGATATCGATTTGCGCGGCGGCAAAGATTTAGAAGAAGAATTAATACTAGAAATTTTGATTGCCAGACTCAGCCGCTTGGGCGGTGTGGCGCGGCGAGTTACTTCGCGGCGTTGATCTTCTTCATCAAGCGGCTCTTTTTACGAGCGGCTGTGTTTGGGTGAATGACACGCTTTGCCGATGCCATGTCGAGGCGCTTGACAGCGAGGCGAAGGGCTTCGGGGTTTTCATCGGTTCCGATGGTGTCAACAGCGTTCTTTACTCGGGTGCGAACTTCGCTCTTGGTTGCGCGGTTGCGCAACGTTGCCTTGGCGTTGGTAAGAATTCGCTTCTTTTGGCTCTTGATATTTGCCACTTCGAGTAACCGTCTTTCGTGAGAATAACTGCGTCTGATGCACCCCGTATTTCGGGAGTTCTTAGGCTAACAGCGACACAGGCGAGCCCCCAACTGTAGAATTTGAGGGCTGAGGAGCCGTTTCTCACCCCAATCCAGCGGCCCAGCAGAACAGTATCGCCCACATGGATCTCGCAAACATCCGCAATTTTTCGATTATTGCCCACATTGACCACGGCAAATCGACGCTCTCTGATCGCATCTTAGAGATCACGGGAGCGGTGCAGTCGCGCGATATGCGCGCCCAATATCTCGACAGCATGGACTTAGAGCGAGAGCGTGGCATCACGATCAAAGCGCAAAACGTTCGAGTTCCGTGGAAAGACAATTGGTTGCACCTCATCGACACTCCAGGTCACGTGGACTTTGGTTACGAAGTGAGTCGCTCGCTTGCCGCGTGCGAAGGGGTGGTGCTGGTGGTGGACGCAGCCCAGGGAATCGAAGCGCAAACACTCGCTAACTGCTATCTCGCTCTTGAAAGCAATCTCGAAATTGTTGCGGTGCTGAACAAGATTGACTTGCCCGCTGCAGATCCCGATCGCTATGCAATGGAAATTGAAAAGGTGCTGGGTATTCCTGCCGAGGACATTCTGCGCATTTCGGCAAAAACGGGTGTCGGCGTTCCCGAGTTGCTCGATGCGGTTGTCGAACGCATTCCTGCACCAAAGGGTGATGCGCAGGCTCCTTTGCAAGCACTTATTTTCGACTCGCAATACGACACATACCGCGGAGTGGTGTCAAGTGTTCGTGTCATGAACGGTCGCATGTCAAGTGGCAGCAAATTGTTGTTCATGCAAACAAAAGCAACGCACGAGGTTTTGGAGATTGGTGCACGGATGCCGACACCAACTCCTGTTGCCGAGCTCGGCCCTGGAGAAGTGGGTTACTTGATCGCCGGCATTAAAGATGTGGGCGAAGCACGAAGCGGTGAAACGGTAACGACATATGCTGACCCCGCAACAGAGCCGCTTGATGGTTACCTCGATCCCAAGCCCATGGTGTTCTGCGGTCTATTTCCTATTGACGGTGATGACTTCGAAAATCTGCGCGAAAGTTTGCAACGACTCAAACTCAATGACGCATCAATTACCTATGAGCCCGAATCATCTGGTGCGCTCGGGTTTGGTTTCCGATGCGGGTTCCTTGGTTTGCTGCACATGGAGATTGTGAAAGAGCGTCTCGAACGCGAATTTAACTTGGCACTCATTGCTACTGCGCCGTCGGTGGAATACATGGTGCACAAAACTGACGGCCAAGTGTTGAAGGTAGACAACCCAGCCGACTTGCCGTTGACGAATTACATTGCATCAATCGAAGAGCCATTCTTTCGAGTCAGCATCATCACCCCGAAGGAATACACAGGATCATTGATGGAGCTATGCCAAGAGCGTCGTGGTGAGCTGATCAAACTTGAGTACCTGTCGCCAGAGCGAGTGGACATGCAGTATTCAATGCCACTTGCCGAAGTGGTCGTCGACTTTTTTGATCAATTAAAGAGTCGTTCGCAGGGATATGCCAGTTTGGACTACGAACTTGCGGGTTATCGCCCGAGCGATTTGGTGCGCGTTGACATTTTGTTGAATGCGTTGCCGGCTGATGCATTTAGCACGATCGTGCATCGCGATAAGGCGTACAACTACGGCAACCGCATGTGCGGAAAGTTGCGCGAGTTGATTCCGCGTCAGATGTTCGATGTGCCAATTCAGGCAGCAATTGGTGGTCGAATCATTGCTCGAGAAACAGTTAAGGCGAAGCGCAAGGACGTGCTTGCCAAGTGTTACGGCGGCGATATTTCGCGTAAGCGCAAGTTGCTTGAAAAGCAAAAAGAGGGAAAGAAGAAGATGAAATCCATTGGTCGTGTCGAGGTACCAGGCGACGTGTTCATCTCGGCGCTCAAGCTCGATGACTGAGGTTGATCAAGAAACACGCGGCGGAATGTTCCGCTCCTTAAGCAATCGCAATGCTCGCCTGTTTTTTGCCGGCTTACTGTTTTCGAACATTGGGTCGTGGCTGCAACTGACCGCCACGTCATTTTTGCTGTATCGATTAACGGGTAGTTCGGTAGACCTTGGGATAAACGCAGCGCTGCAGTTTTTGCCCATGCTGGTGCTGGGTGCATGGGCGGGTGCATTTGCCGATCGGTTCGATCGTCGGCGCACCACAATCATCACGCAGTCACTCATGGCGCTGCAGGCAATTGTGCTTGGTGTATGTGATGTTGCCGGAGTGATCAACGTTGAGTTGGTGTTCGTGCTGACGGGGTTTCTCGGTGTGGTTGGTGCGCTTGATAATCCGTCGCGCCGCGGGTTGGTGACTGAACTTGTTCCTCCACATGAAATTGGCAACGCCATGTCGCTGAATACAGCAGTGATGACAGGGTCGCGTATTTTTGGTCCTGCACTTGCTGCATCACTCGTTGGCCCACTTGGCACGGGATGGCTGTTCATCGCAAATGGCGCTTCCTATGCATTCATGTTGTTTGGTGTGGTCGGTTTGCGGAAGTCGGAAATGTTCACACCCGAACCCCGCCCGGCAGGGGGCACTCCGGTGCGCGATGGAATTCGTTTCGTACGCACCCACCAGCGGTTGTATCCGTTGTTTGTGGTGTTTGCAGTTGTCAGTACGTTTGCGTTCAATTACGGAGTTTCGCTACCAAAACTCTCCGACACGCAGTGGGGTAATGCTGAATATTTCGGATGGGTGTTGGCGGTGACCAGTATTGGCAGTTTGATTGGCGCGCTGGCAACAGCCAGGTTGCATTTGACCACGTACACGTGGGTGGCTTCATCTGCGCTCATGCTTGGCGTTGCCAACGTTGGGATGGCTGTTGCGTCAAATGTTTGGCTTGCATACTTCTGGGCAATTCCACTTGGCGCAGGTGGCGCAGCAATGATTGCGGGTGCAAACACGATCATCACGCAGGAGGCACCACCCGATATGCGTGGACGAATGCTGGCACTCACCGCGGTTGCATTCTTGGGAAGCACGCCAATTGGCGGACCAATTACGGGCTGGGTAGCCGACTACATCAGTGTGTCGTGGTCGTTGGCGTATGGCGGAATCATCACGTTGATTGCCTCCGCTTACATGTTCGTTTGGATTTGGGTGAAAGATATAGAGCATGCCTAAAAGCGTGATGTGGTTTCGCCGTGACTTGCGTCTTGCCGACAATGAGGCGTTGTGTGCGGCGTCGGCGCTTGGTGAAGTCGTTCCATTGTTCGTTCTTGATCCAAAGTTTCTTGCAACCTCTGGTGCACCGCGACTTGCGTTTTTGTTTCGCAGCCTGCGCAGTCTCAACGAACAACTTGGTGGATCACTTGTCGTTCGCACAGGTAACCCAGTTGATGTTGTGGCACAAGTAGCACGTGAATCGGGCGCGCAATCGGTGGCATTTGCAAAAGACTTCGCACCCTATGGAATGCACCGTGATGCATTGGTTGTATCTGCACTTACCGAACTTGGCATTGCGGCAAAGCAAGTTGGTTCTGCATATGCGGTTGAACCCGGTTCGGTGCGTAAGGCAGACGGAACTCCTTATGCAGTGTTTACGCCTTTTTCAAAAATCTGGATGCAGATCGGATGGCCTGCGCCATTTGCAACACCTCGCGTGTCCTGGAGTGGCGCGCCAGCAATTGCAACAGAACCAATTCCATCTGATCCTCCGTGTGCTGCTCAGTTGCCAGAAGCATCTGAAGAAGCGGCGTGGAATACCTGGGAAGAATTTCGCGCAACGGGATTGGATACCTATAACGACAATCGCAACAATCCCGACATTGCAGGGACCAGTACGTTGTCGCCGTATTTGCGTTTTGGATTGATCCATCCTCGTTCTCTGTTGGCTGAACTCAACGAAACAAAAGCCCATGCCGTGTATCGAAGCGAATTGGGCTGGCGCGAGTTTTACGCCGACGTGCTGTTTCACCAGCCGCGTACGATGCGCGAAAATCTGCAACGAAAAATGGACGCCATCAAGTTAGATACCGATCAACGCGCGCACGACCGCTTTGCGCTGTGGTGTGCGGGACAAACGGGATACCCGATTGTCGACGCCGGAATGAAACAGCTTGTGGCAACAGGCTGGATGCACAATCGCGTGCGGATGATCGTTGCAAGCTTTCTTGTTAAAGATTTGCATCTGCCGTGGCAGTGGGGCGCAAAGTTTTTTATGCAGCACTTAGTCGATGGAGATATTGCCTCTAATCAGCACGGTTGGCAGTGGACTGCGGGCACAGGAACCGATGCATCGCCGTACTTTCGAATCTTCAACCCAATTTCTCAAGGCATCAAGTTTGATCCGCAGGGTAATTACGTGCGTCACTGGATTCCCGAGCTGCGCGACCTTCCCAATGACGAAGTGCACGAGCCATGGACGGCTGGATTGCTCAACCCCTACCTAGAGCCAATTGTTGACCACGCTGTTGAACGCACCGAATCGCTCCTTCGGTACAAGCAGTTATCGGTATCCTAAAAGGGATCCCCAAATGCTTGACGACCGCAAAACAGCCATCCTCCGAGCAGTAGTCGAGGAGTACATCGCAACCGCACAGCCGGTTGGTTCGTCGCACATTGCAGCAACTCATGGCGTGCAGGTTTCCTCGGCCACGGTGCGTAACGACATGGTGTTTCTTGAACAAGAGGGCTATCTGGCTCAACCACACACTTCGGCTGGTCGCATTCCTACCGATAAGGGGTATCGATTTTTTGTTGACCATCTGACACCAAACGGCAAGCTTGGTGCTGCAGAGCAAGTGAAAGTCGGTGAATTCTTTAATTCGGCGACGGGTCGTTTAGAAGAAACGTTGCAGCGCACCAGCACGTTGCTGGCGCAGATGACTAATTACGCAGCAGTGGTACTTGGACCAACGAAAGAAGTTGCTGTTGTTCGATCGGTGCAGTTGGTGGGATTGTCGGCGCACCTGGCAACTGCAGTTGTTGTGTTGTCAAACGGTGCGGTGGAAAGCGAGCCAATTGAATTAGGAACCACGTTGTCCGAAGACGAAGTGCATCGTGCTTCAGCGTTTTTGTCAAAACTGATGGTTGGCAAAGCCTTGGGCGACGTTGTGCAACCTTCGCCCTCAGGTGATGGTGTGATTGATGCATTGGCTAAGCAGGTAGTGCAGGCGATGAGTAGCCGACGCACCGATGAATCGATGTTTGTGGGTGGAGCATCGGCAATGGCAGAAGCTTTTGATGCTGTAGAGATTGTGCGATCGGTGCTGCACACGCTTGAACAGCAGTATGTGATGGTCTCGCTCGTGCGCGACATGTTGGATCGCGGGCTATCGGTTGCAATCGGGGCAGAACACGGAGTCGAACCACTTGCTGCATGCTCGGTGGTGCTGGCACCTGTTGTGGCAGATGGAACCACGATGGGCACAGTTGGAATCCTCGGACCTACACGAATGAATTATCCACAAGCACTTGCAACAGTAGAAGTAGTCAGTGACCGTCTTGGTCGCAGGCTGGCAGATAGTTAGTCCGACGATGGCCGAAGATTTTTATTCGTTACTAGGTGTTTCGCGCGGTGCTAGCGCCGACGACTTGAAAAAGGCATATCGCAAACGGGCACGCGAGTTGCATCCCGATGCCAATCCAGGCAACACCGAGGCTGAAGCAAAATTCAAAGAAGTGTCGCGGGCGTATGAGGTGTTGTCTGATCCCGAAAAGAAGGCGCGCTACGACCAATTTGGTGAAGCGGGTGTCGGTGGTGCAGGCGGCAGCGGAGATCCGTTTGGTGGTGCTGGCGGTTTTGGCGACATCTTTGAAGCATTCTTTGGTGGCGGCTCGCCATTTGGTGGAGGTCAGCGGGGGCCAAGCGGCCCACCTCGCGGACAAGATATTGAAACCGTTGCAGATATCTCATTTGAAGAAGCAGTATTTGGTTGTCAAACGACAGTCAAGGTGCGCACGGCTGTGCGCTGTGATGACTGCTCGGGATCCGGCGCGCAAGAGGGCACGACGCCAGCAACGTGTTCCGAATGTGGTGGCGCTGGCCAAGTGCGACGAGTGCGTCAAAGCATGCTTGGCCAAATGGTTACATCGCAGGCATGTGGCCGATGCAGCGGAATGGGGCAAATCATTGCGTCACCGTGCACGGGTTGTCGCGGCGAAGGTCGAATCATCAAAGAGATGTCGTATCCCATCGAAGTGCCTGCAGGTATCGACTCGGGTCAAACATTGCGCCTCACAGGTAAAGGTGCAGTTGGGCAGCGTGGTGGCAGCACAGGTGATTTATTCGTCCATATGCGTGTGGGCGAGCACAGCATGTATGAACGTGACGACGATGATCTGGTAACTGACATTGAGATTTCGATCGTGCAAGCAGCGCTTGGGGCAACGATTGATCTGCCAACGCTCGATGGTGATGAAGTGCTCGACATTCCTGCTGGAACGCAACATGGTCGCGAGTTCGTGCTGAAGGCCCGTGGGGTCCCGCGCTTAAGTCAAGGTGGAAGATCTCGCGGTCGTGGAGACTTGCGCGCGCGAGTGGTAGTTGCAGTGCCCACGAAACTGAGCGATGCCGAGCGTGAAGTGTTGAAAAAGTATGCCGAACTTCGTGGTGAGCAGGTTGCGGCTCATGAAGGAAAGTTGAAGTCAAAGATTAAGTCAGCCTTTTCGTGATGGAGTTGTTGCGCAAATCGGCAGCGCATGTGTTTATTGATTCGCTTGCGAATCCACAGTTGTCTAATGAAGATCAACATCATTTGCTGAAAGCGCTGCGCATCACCGACCGTGACATCATTTCGGTTTCCGATGGTCGAGGCAGTTGGGTGCAGGCAAAATTGTTACGCAACGGAGATATTCAGCCAATCAGTGAAGTGTTTACTTCAACCCCTCGGTCGTGGTCGCTCACCGTTGCTTTTGCGCCTGTAAAGGGTGAAAAACCCGAGGTAATTGTGCAGAAGCTCACTGAAATTGGAATTGATGAAATTATTCCGTTGGCACCAACACATCGTTCGGTGGTGAAGTGGGATGGCGAGCGTTCGGCAAAAACTCAGGAGCGGTTAATCAAGATTGCACGTGAAGCATCAATGCAAAGCCGCCGCACATGGCTGCCCATCGTTCACCCCGTTACCCAGCTTTCAGCAGTACTCAATCTGCCAGGTAGTGCCATTGCCGAGCCGGGTGGAGACGAAATCGGAGCCGAGCATCGAGTTGTGGTGATTGGCCCAGAAGGCGGATTCGCACCAGACGAACTGACATCTCAGGTCGCTCATGTGTCGCTGGGTGAATCCATTCTTCGAGCCGAGACTGCTGCAATAGTTGCAGGTGCGCTGATGGTTCGCGCACGCAGGGAGAAGCAATGAGCACAGCCGACAACGATTCGCTTGATGAACTGAGTTTCGCGCGATCTGTTGGCGAACGCTTGCGTCAGATTCGGCAACAGAAAAAGTTGTCGCTGCAAGAGGTCGAGAATTCCACACAACAAGAGTTCAAGGCTTCGGTCATGGGTGCATACGAGCGCGGTGAACGAATGATCTCGGTTCCGCGTCTCGAGCGACTTGCTCGGTTTTATGGTGTCACAGTCGATCAGCTTTTGCCTCGCGACAAACAGCGCGAAGGGGACACCCAGACGCAGACTTCTGCGCCAACAAAACTACGAATCGACGTTGCCAAACTGTCGTTGCGTGAAGGTAAAGAATTCAAGATGCTAGAGCGTCTCTTGCGCATGATTCAGGTGCAACGCCAGGACTTCAACGGCAAAGTGATTACTGTCCGCGCGCATGATACGCGAGCAATTGCAGTCATATTGGATGTGGCAGTTGATGATGTTGGCACAAAACTTGCTGAACTCGACCTGCTATTTATCCCACCAAGCGCATAACGGCCATGTCTCACGCTGCGGGCCTGCATGGCGTGTATATCCACATTCCATTTTGTGCCAAACGATGTGATTACTGCGCGTTTGCAACATTTACGGATCGACACCACCTGCAATCGCAGTATGTCGAAGCGTTGCGAACCCATGTCACACGTGTAGTTGCAGGGGGAATGCCGCGAGCAACAAGTGTGTTCGTTGGCGGAGGCACACCAACGATGCTTCCGGCTGACGAACTGTTGAGTGTGATTTCACTTGTTCCACTGGCGCCCAATGCCGAAGTGACGGTGGAATGCAATCCTGATGACATCACCTTGGACATGATGCAGAGTTACCGCAATGGTGGAGTAAACCGAGTGAGCGTTGGCGTACAGTCAACCGTTGATCATGTGCTGAAGTCGCTTGGCCGCACGCATAACCCAGAAAACGTGCAACGTGCAGTGGCACATATCAAGCAGGCGGGCTTCACTACCTTCAATCTCGACATCATGTATGGCGCAGCAGGTGAGACCTTTGCTGACTGGAAGCACACTGTCGCCGATGTGATCGCGCTCGATCCACCTCATGTTTCTGCGTATGGCCTCACGATTGAGGCAAACACCCCGCTTGCGACTCAGCCTGAGCGTCATCCCGACGATGATGATCAAGCCGATAAATACGAATGGGTAGACGATCATTTTGCACAAGCAGGACTTGTCAATTACGAGATTTCTAATTGGGCGAAGCCTGGTCACGAATGCAAGCACAACTATCTGTACTGGTTACAAGGCAACTATGACGGCATTGGCTGCGCGGCTCACGCCCACAAAGACGGAACTAGATGGTGGAATGTGCGCACACCTGACAGATACATCGAGATGATTGAGGCAAACGAATTGCCAATCTCGTCTAGCGAAACCCTTGATGATGCGACGCGGTCACTCGAAGAATTGCAATTGCTGATCCGTACGCGAGAGGGTGTGCCGACTGCTGCATTTTCACCTGATGATCGGTCGCTACTTGAAGGGCTGATTGAACTGCACGAAGACCGATACGTGTTAACTCGTGCTGGGCGACTCATGGCGAATGAAGTGAGCATGCGACTCCACAGTTGACGAGATTTGTCCTAGGGTGAGTGAGTTGACGAGATTTGTCCTAGGGTGAGTGTCACCATGAAAAAATCAACTCGAATCATCTATCTTTTTATTGCCGTACTGTTCGCTGTCTCATCAGTCGCTATCTTCACAACTGAAGGTCAGGCGAACGCTTCAACTTGTCAAGAAACAGGAGTGGGTTGCGCAGTTGGCATGACGGGCCCGCGTGGGGGAACCATTTTTTATGATGCCGGCAGCCAGCAGTGGTGGGGCCGATATCTAGAAGCAGAAAATGTGTACACGTATGGCACAAATACTTGGGGTGACCCGAGCTCGATATACGGAGCACCAGGAAACGTTGCGGCACAGCGTCAATCGATGTCAATTGGTATGGGTCGCTTAAACACTGCAGCAATGCGTAATGCAGGTTCACCGCTTGCTGTTCAGCTACAAATGATGGTTCCGACTGGTACATCCCATCGAAGGATGAGCTAAACGCGCTATACGACTTTCGTGCGAGCCAGAAATCTTGGACATCTACGCCAAAGCCGATGTGGACGTCGTCAGAATCTGAGGATTCTTTTGCGTGGTATCAGCTGTTTCATGACGGTACGCAATTCACCGATGCCAATGGAATTCTCCCCAGATTAAAAACCAACAAGTCATACATAAGAGTGCGAAACATGTTGGATCTGGTTTCCCCTCGTCTCCAATGAACGTGAATCGAGTTCGTGCATTTCCTTATTTTGGCGGCCAACCGCCGGCCTTTGCTTTAGTAACAGCAACGACCGAAAACCCACAGTGTTCATCCTTGGCAATTGGATGTCGTATCGGTGACGTTGGCCCAGGTGGCGGAATTGTTGTGTATGACGCAGGGTCGAAACAGTCGTGGGGTCAATATCTTGAAGTTGCGCCAAAGTCGTGTGAGACATCTAGGGTCGCATACTCAGTAACAAAAACCACATCATTGTTTCCCGACACAACAGCCCGAGTTGCTTCAAAAGCGATAGGTGGAGGGAAAGACAATACGGAGAAATTGAAAAAGGTTTCCTCTCCCGCGGCTCTTGCGGCATCAAAACCGTGCAACGGTGTTAGTGATTGGTTTTTACCATCAAAAGATGAGTTGAACGAAGCGTTTCGCTGGTTGTCACACAGTCGAAAAGGATTTCAACTTACGCCAGTCGGCCAGTTTGAGCGCGGGTACTACTGGACTTCAAGTGACTACAACGGGTCTACAGCCTGGTCGCAATATTTCGCAGACGGCCAACAGTTTGACCGTGTGCAGACATTGACAGGAAATAAGAAGCCTCCTGCACGACCGTTTAATGTTCGCCCCATGCGCGCTTTTTCTGAAGGGCAGAAATCCGTAACAGAAATCCCTGTAAGCACGGAGCGCTCAATCACCATTACCGGCTCCCGTACGTCGATTTCGGGTAAATCTGGTGTAACGGTT
>LIAZ01000011.1 GCA_001438985.1 Acidimicrobium sp. BACL17 MAG-120823-bin42
CCAGGTCGTAGCGATGAGAAGACATCTTCACTATTTTGAAGCGGTTTACGTGCTGTTGAACCAGCGCGAAATTCCTCAATGTCACCGTATGTACTGAACGCTTGATCTTGTAATCTGACGAGTTCTTTGCTTCTCCGTTGAATTCGCGCTTGAATTTCAACGATGTCTTTGCCCGATTGAAACTGCGCAAATGACAGATTGAGTAAATGGCGCGCTTGTACCTTGCTCGTGGTGCGAATCAAATTTGCTGCCATGTTGTATGTGGGTCTGAATGCGGAATTCAGAACAAATGATCGACTTGAGACAAGCGCGGCTACCTGTTCGAACGTAACGAAAGGATTCCATAAAGTGAGGGCGTGTCCGACCGTGTCAAGGCCACGGCGGCCCGCCCTGCCTGTAAGTTGAGAAAAATCAGATGGCTTGAGTAGTTGATGTGTTTCGCCGTTGTACTTTGTGAGCTTGTCGAGCACTACGGCTCGAGCTGGCATGTTGATTCCGACGGCAAGAGTTTCCGTGGCAAACACGATCTTCACAAGACCCTTTGCAAAACACTCCTCCACGGCTTCCTTGAAGCTAGGTACAAGACCCGCGTGGTGCACACCTATCCCCGCTTCAAGTTGCGCCAAAAACCGAGAATATTGCAATGCCGCTAAGTCATCATCGGTGAACGCCTCAACATGACTGTCAAGAATCTCTGCAATCGCTGCGCGCTCTTGCTTGGTCGTGAAAGAGATACCTTGCTTTAGACACGAATGGGCTGCTTCATCACATTGATTACGACTAAAAATAAAGTAAATAGCAGGAAGAAGATCGTCTTCTCGAAGTTGCAGCACGACATCAGAGCGGTTTGGCGCATAAAAACGAGTTGTAGCCATTCCAATTCGTCCACGCGATCCATAGGAGTGCTGCTTCTTAGATCGTGGAGCAGATGAATTTTCAATCTTTGACACTTGTTCATTGGGTTTACCTCCAACGAGTGTGTCAAACACCCTGACCTTGCTTGTTGTCTTGTCACCAACGACGTAGTGATTGAACAGCTCCACCGGTCGTTTAGTTTCGACGATTGGTATCGTTGGACCGCGAACAGTCGTGAGCCACTCGCAGAGTTCATCTGCGTTGCTCACCGTTGCTGACAGGCACACCAACTGAACTGTCGGCTCAAGATGGATGATTACCTCCTCCCAGACTGGGCCGCGATAGGCATCTTGCAAGAAATGGACCTCATCGAGAACCACAACACCCAAATTGTCGATGCCGGTAGATCTCGCGTAGATCATGTTGCGCAGAACTTCGGTGGTCATCACGATGATTGGTGCCTGTGGGTTGATGCTGTTATCGCCTGTCATCAGGCCAACCTGTTGAGGGCCATGTAGCAGTGTCAATTCATGAAACTTTTGGTTGGAAAGAGCTTTGATGGGAGCGGTATAAAAAGCGCGCTTACCAAGCTTTCTCGCCAACCCGATTGCATATTCTGCTACTACTGTTTTGCCCGAACCAGTTGGTGCAGCAACTAGGACACTTTCTCCAGCGTCAATGTGATCAAAAGCCTGCAACTGAAATGTGTCAAGCTCAAACTGATAACCGCCAATAAGCGTTTGACGATGTGGAGAGGTCACAGTGGGCTATTCGCCTTCAGGGTTGCGTTTTGCCTTCTTGCGTTGTGCAATGAAACCGATCAGTACCGCAACGAAGAACAACATACTCATCGGTACCGCTAGTGCAAGCATCGATACTGGGTCACCGCTCGGCGTGATTCCTGCAGAGAGGAGAAACGTTCCCATGAGTGAATATCGCCATTGTCTGATCAAAGTCTGTGGCGTAATCACTCCAACGAGTTGTAGAAAGACAATCAAAACGGGGACAAGAAATCCAACGCCGAACGCCAGCACCATCATTGCAACCAGACTGATGTATTTTGAAATTTGATATGTCTGTTCAACCCCTGCACCTGACCACGTGATAAGAAATTCAAGTGCTTTATCTAGCGTCCAATATGCAAGTGATCCGCCGGCAAGGAACAACACGACAGACGTAATGATAAAAGGGATTGAATATTTCTTTTCCTGCTTGTTTAGAGCAGGAACGAGGAACTTCCACAGTTGCCACATGATCACAGGAATTGCAAATATCAATCCTCCATAACCGGCGATCCGCATTCGCGCTGATAAACCCTCGATAGGGCCAAGTGCAAACAATGTTCCATCACACTTGAATTCTGGATTGACCGAACATATATTGCGATACGGCTGTGTCAAGAACTGCAGGAAAGCATCATAAAACACCAAAATCACTATTGATCCGATAGCAACGGCAAGCAGCGAACGAACAATACGCATGCGCAATTCGGCAAGATGTTCGAAGATTGACATGCCGCCTTCAGCAGGAGCGGCTTGACCACGACGGACACTGACCATTAGGAAGCTGAACTTTGGTCGTCGGGGTCGCCAGGTAGACCAATATCAAACGGTATGAACTTTGGTTCGACAGGTTCTTGGACCTTATTCACTGGAGCAGGGGTGCTGACGGAAGAATTGAACTGGGTTGCATCTTTGATCGTTGAATTGGCTTCTCGTGAGGCTGAATCAAACATTGTTTTGTAGCCCTGTGCCGTATCTTTTAGTTCACCGATTGTGTCTCCAAATACGTCTTTGAACTCACCTTGAGCATCAGTGGTGATCCGCTTAAATTCACCGTACAACTTGCCCGCCTTGCGGATTACGCCGGGAAGCTTTTCAGGTCCAAGAATGACAAGCCCGAGGATGAGCAGAAAGAAAATCTCGCTCCCAGAGAAGTTGAACACCCCTTCATTCTAAACCAAGCGATCCAACTGTCGGCATAACATAAGGGCGTGCAGCAACGAATCGCTCCTTTATTGGCTCGGCAAATTGGGTTTGCTCACCGTGGAGCCCGTGCACATGTGCGGGAAAACACGCTCGAGGCCTTTGCTCTTGCATTACGACTTGGCGCAAATGGGCTCGAAAGTGATGTGTGGGTCACGCGAGACGGAATCTGCGTATTGGACCATGACGGTGTTGTGAAAAACAGATTTCGTTCACGACCGATTGCAGAGTTCAACAGAACAGAATTGCCTCAATGGATCCCCACCGTTTCTGACCTGATTGCTTTGATTGATAGTGAGATACATATCAGCCTTGATGTCAAAGACACACATGCGATGCCCGGACTCGTTGACTTGTTGATGAGCCAACAGCGCTGTTCGCAATATTGGCTATGTCATCCCGATGTGAAATTTCTCCAACAATGGGTTGGTCGGGTCGGTGCTATAAACCTCGTCCACTCAACCCGTTTGTCGGCAATGAAAGGCGGACCCGAACGATACGCGGCATCACTTGCCGAGATGGGCGTGCGTTGTGTAAACATGCCGTTTGCAGATTGGAACGGTGGATTAGTGGCACTATTCCACAGATTCAATATTTATGCGTTCGGATGGAACCTGCAGTTCCCAGAGGTCATCCAAAGCGGGTTGTTGATGGGACTTGATGGAGTGTTTAGTGATTGGTCAGATCGTTTGGCAGATGAGATGCAGCGAATCACAGTCTTATAACCAGCGCAGTGAACCAAGTGGCCAGATAATTACAAAGGCTCGACCGGCAACGAGGCCCTCTTCAATCGTCCCGAACATCCTGCTATCAAAAGATTGTGGACGATTGTCACCCATTACAAAAAGATGCTGCGGCTCAACCACTATCTCTTCAAAATTTGGAACTCTGCAACGATCATCAAGATTATTCTGACTGGTGTCAAAGGCGTCAAGGTACGGTTCATCAATTGCTTCGTTGTTGACGTGGACAACGCAGTCAATGATCGAAACCGAATCACCTCCAATACCAATCACGCGCTTGATGAGGTCGTCATGTTGTACCTCGACGCCATCAGTAGTAACGCGGTCAAAGACAACTACATCGCCACGATTCACATTATGGAGCCGATAGGAAAGTTTGTTGACTAACACGCGGTTGTTCTGAAACATTGTCGTTTCCATACTTGGACCACTGATGTAATACTGCTGAAGAACAAAACCTCTGACAACGAAGGCGATAATCAGCGCAAACCCAATAACGCTTGCCCATTCACGAAGAACCTTGTAACCCTTCTTTTGATCCTCACGGGAAAGCATTACCATGCAGGAAATCTAGCGTGGAAATCCTTCTACAAACTCGATATGAGTCGATCAACTCGCTCGTCGTGAGATTTGAGTGGGTCGTTACACACCACCGTCCTTTGATGATGATCGTTAAGTTTGAGGTGCACCCAATCAACGGTGTAGTCACGTTGTGCAGACTTTGCAGCTTTAATGAACTCACCTCTCAACCGTGCACGAGTTGTTTGAGGAGGGTTATGTTTAGCCGTCTCAACATCTAGGTCTGAACACATCTTGTGAACGAGATGGCGATTGCGTAGCGCAAAGAACACTCCTCGGTCCCGTTTTATGTCGTGATACTGCAGATCGAGCATCTGCACTCTTGGATCGTCTAAGGACACACCATGTCGGTTTCTGAACTGTTCAATCAGATGAAGTTTGGTAATCCAGTCAACTTCGGTGCGCAGATCCATGAGATTATTGCCGATACCATCCAGTAAACGACCCCACATTTCTAGGGCTTGTTGTTCTTCGGCAGAGAAGCCTCTTGAGTCTGCGTATACATGAGCTCGTTGAACAAACTCACGCTGTATTTCTAGTGCCGACATTTCTCTGCCTGACGCCAGCTTGACCTTTTTCGTACATGTAATGTCATGGCTAATTTCACGAATCGCTCGGGCCGGATTTTCCAGGGTGAAGTCGCGCAGGTCAAAGGTTTCATCTTCGATCATTCGCAACATGCACAATGCCGAACCAACCTTGGCAAATGTTGTGCATTCATTCATATTTGAGTCGCCCACAATTACGTGTAAACGCCTGAACTTCTCAGAATCTGCATGAGGTTCATCACGAGTGTTGATAATTGGCCGGCTGCGGGTAGTTGCAGAACTCATTCCATCCCAAATGTGTTCAGAGCGTTGAGCGATGGAGAAAATCGGACCTCGTGCTGTCTGGAGAACATGTCCAGCACCTGTGAAGATTTGACGTGTAATCAAGAAGGGGATGAAATGTGAATCAAAATTAATTGGTTCTGCAGTTCTGCGCATGAGATAGTTCTCGTGACATCCATAACTGTTACCAGCAAAATCGACATTATTTTTAAAAACATACACTGACCCACGAATCCCCTCTTCGTGTAGTTTCGCCTCGGCAGCCAGTTGCAGGTCTTGCATAATCAGCTCGCCGGCAATGTCATGTGCAAGCAGTTCGTAAATCGAATCACATTCGGGAGTGGCGTACTCCGGATGGCTACCTACGTCCAGGTACAGCCGACCACCATTCTCCATGAACACATTGGAACTGCGTCCCCAGGCAACAACACTTCTAAACAGATATCGAGAAACTTCGTCTGGACTCAATCGCCGCTGCCCACGCAAGGTGCACGTTGCTCCATATTCTGTCTCTAAGCCAAATACTCGGCGATCCATCTCCGATTAATCCAAAAAAGTGGCGAGTTGCGTTTCCGTGATCCGTTTGAAGCAACGGCGATTGGCGTTTCGCTGGAGAACAGCGACCTCTAGGTCGCCGGCTGTGAGAGGTGCTTCTGAGGGTGAAAGCGCGGAGCGCGCAAGCAAAATACATTCTTGAAGCGATTGCGCGGCTGAAAATGACTGAGCGATGTGTTGCGTGATTGACTCAGGATCACCGCCGATAACGATAAAGCGCCGCTCATCCAATACGGTGCCATCAAACATCACATGAAATAGCTGATCAGTCTCTGCTGACTTACCAAGTTCGGCAATCAAAATCTCTACTTCAAGAGGTTTCACTTCATGAGTAAACACTTGACCAATCATTTGTGCGTACTGGTTGGCGAGACCGCGGGCATCGACATCTTCTCGAGAAAACTGATATCCCTTCAGGTCTGCAGCGCGAACGCCAAGAACTCGCAATTGGTCAAACTCGTTGTATTTACCAACACCGGCAAAAGCAATTCGATCATAAATCTCACTGATCTTCCGCAAGGTATTAGAAGGGTTCTCAGCGATTACTGCAATCCCCTCTTGGTATTGCATGGCTACCAATGATCTTCCGCGAGCGATTCCTTTACGAGCGAAGTCCGCACGGTCCTTCATCATTTGTTCTGGAGAGACGTAATACGGCATGCTCATCGTTGCTGCACCCCAGTGGTAATCGCGTTGTAAATTCCTGCCAACGCTGTGTCGTCAATTCGAGTGAAACCAGTATGTGTAATCGTTGCGACAATTGGATAAATACCACGTAGCAGGTCGGGCCCACCAGTGGCAGAGTCTGCGTCAGATGCTTCCCAAAGGGCCCGAGATACAAGCTCGACTGCTTGCTGCGTTGTAATGTCACGTCTCCATGAAACGCGCAACACAGTGGAAGCGTGCAACTGACCCGAACCGGTGGCAACGAAGTCTCGCTCTTCATACCGTCCACCAGTGGCGTCATAATCCCAAATGCGACCCTGGTTGATGTCGTTGTCGTACCCAGCGAAAATCGGAACAACCATCAGACCCTGCATCGCGGCAGGAAGGTTGTTACGCACGAACATACTGAGCTGATTCGCTTTGCCTTCAAGAGACAGTGATTGTCCCTCAACTTTTTCGTAATGTTCGATTTGTAATTGAAAGAGTTTCACCATTTCCATTGCCGGTCCTGCAGCACCAGCAATCGCGACGCCGCTGAAGTCATCAGCTTGAACGACCTTTTCCATTCCTCGATGACTGATGAGATTGCCAGAAGTCGCACGTCTGTCGCCTCCCATAACAACACCGTCTGAACATCGAACAGCCACGCAGGTGGTGGCGTGTGGCATGTCTTCAAGTATGGATTGAGGGACGGACGCAAACGGCGACAGACCAACACGCTTCAATAACTCGCCAAAGTTCGCACCTGGGTCCTGATCGGCGGAAAATTGAAGGAAATTCATAACAGCATCTTCAGGCTACTGCCCGCCCTTTTGTACATAACTTCGCACAAATTCCTCTGCATTTTCTTCCAGCACATTGTCAATTGCATCAAGAACACTTTCGAGATCTGCCGACAGATCTGAGTGTGCCACAGGTTCAGATTCAAGCTCATCGGTATGCTCGTCGATCTTTGGTTGGGATGACTTGCGCAGCTGGCCGCTCATAAGCCAAGGCTATCGGCACAAAAAGAGTCGCTCGCCAACTGAGCAAGCAGTTCTTCAATTGTGTTTGATGTATCAAGCAATGTTTTAGTGAGTAAGCGGGTTCCTCGCAGTGGTTCATTCATCTCGATGCGCACCAAAGGGCGGTTTGGGAGATCAAACACCATGCTGTCCCAATTGGCAGCGACAACTGCGGAGGGCCATTTCTGTAACACCCGTCCCCGGAAATAGGCGCGGGTGTCATGAGGTGGATTCAACACTGCATCACGTACGGTATTCGGGGCGACCAGTTCTCTCAGGCCAGCCTTGATCGCGATCGATCGTTGAGCATCGAGCGCATGGTATTGAAGGTCTATTGCTTTCAAACGAGGGTCACCATCTGCAAGCTGGTGACGCAGAGCAAACGCGCTCACTAGGCGCTGTTTGGCAATCCAATCAATACGATCATGCAACTTTTCCCGACTGTGCCGAAGGGAATAGATCGTTTCCTCCCATGCGTCCATGATCATGGAGACTTCTACGGCAGGCAAAGCCTCGTACTCATAGTCATCAAGAAATCTTCGCACTGCTTCGATGAGAGCGTCTTGAATGTCTAATGCGGTGAGTCGACGACCGTCGTGCATCAACACCTGAGTAGACAACGTCGAATCCCGACTGATCTGCTTGATCGCAGAAACTGGATGAGCGATGAATAGTGATTCGGGAAATACGCCATGTTCAATCATCGAAAGGATGAGTGCAGTCGTACCGAGTTTCAAAAAAGTTGCAAACTGGCACATGTTTGCGTCACCAACGATCACATGCAAGCGGCGATACTTTTCGGAATCACAATGAGGCTCATCACGAGTATTGACTATGGGCCGATGGATGGTCGTCTCCAAGCCAATCTCCTCCTCAAAGAAGTCAGCTCGTTGGCTCAGTTGAAATCCAAGTAGATCAAAATCACCACGAGTTGTTTCGTTTCCAACTTTGCCTGATCCGCAAAACACCTGACGTGTAACGAAATGTGTGGTGATACAACTTGCCAGATACGAAAATGGAGTGTTGCGATCTACCAGATAGTTCTCGTGGCATCCATAACTATTACCCTTACCATCCGAATTGTTTTTGTATACAGAGATCGAGACATCCTCTGGCAATCGAGAATTTGCTTTGTTAACGCTCTCACGAAGTATTTCGTCACCCGCCAAATCGAAAGCAACTGCTTGCAAAATGGATGCACATTCTGGACTTGAATACTCAGGATGAGCGTGATCTACGTAATACCGTGCGCCATTTACCAACACCGTATTGAGTGACCGGTAGTCAATTTCAGGATCGCGCAAATCGTCAAGGTTGACACCCCTGGCGTCGCTGAATGGACGCTCCTTGCCGAGGTCGAATGGTATTGCGTTCCATGACGCGTCGCTATAAGCACTCACCAAAAGAGAAGATGTGGTGATGGGGTCGATTTCTGCTCCAGTGACCGACACTCCGTATTCGGTCTCTATCCCACAAACTTTTGCTACAACCACTTACAAATACTGCCCCGTTGTGGCGCGCTCAATCTCGCGACCTCCAGACGTTGCATCGGTCGAATCAGTCGCATTAATCAATGTGCGGATAAACACGATGCGCTCACCCTTTCGTCCCGAAATCTTTGCCCAGTCGTCCGGGTTCGTTGTGTTGGGGAGATCTTCCTGTTCCTGAAATTCTTCACGTATCGATGTCAAGAAATCCGACGCGCTGAGTAGCCCAAGTTCGCCATGAAGTTTGCGTTTGAGACCCTTTGTCTTGGCTCGTCGAACGATGTTTTCGATCATTGCGCCACTGAGGAAATCCTTGAAGTGCAGCACATCCTTGTCCCCATTTTGGTAAGTCACTTCGAGGTATCGGTTCTCGTCAACATCTGCAAAGATCGCCGTTGCAACGAGATCAGCAATTTCAGCAATGGTGTGCTGAGCATCAATGGGTAATTGATCATTGAGATAACGCAACAAGATTTGACGCGCAGCAGTCATGTCTGGGCGGTCTATGCGGATCTTTACATCCAGTCGACCAGGCCTCAGAATCGCTGGATCTATCAGGTCTTCCCGGTTCGTCGCGCCAATAATGATTACATTCTTCAGACCATTCGCACCGTCAAGTTCGGCAAGTAACTGTGGGACAACCGTCGACTCCATATCCGAAGATACACCTGTCCCTCGTGTGCGAAACATTGAATCCATTTCATCAAAAAAGATAATTACTGGCCAACCTTCTTCACTCTTTTCGCGAGCACGTTGAAATACAAGACGAATTTGTCGTTCGGTTTCGCCGACAAACTTGTTGAGCAACTCCGGACCTTTGATATTGATGAAATAGGAACGCCCTTTATCAAGCCCATTCTTTGCAGCAACGCGCTCAGCAAGTGAGTGAGCAACCGCTTTGGCAATCAGCGTCTTGCCGCAACCCGGAGGTCCATACAGTAAGACGCCCTTCGGCGCAGGAAGTTGATATTCGGCGAAGAGATCTGCGTGCAGATACGGCAGCTCTATAGCGTCGCGAATTTTTTCTATCTGCGCATCAAGTCCACCTATGTCGTCAAATGAAACGTCAGGAACGTGTTCGAGAAGTAGGTGTTCAAGCTCTGGCTGGGCTAGACGCTCAAGTAAAATATTCGATCGAGTATCAAGTCGTAACAGATCACCGACTCGTAAATCGGCTACTCGTAATTCGTCGGCCAACGCACAGATGCGCTCTTCCTCACCACGAATCGATACAACAGCGCGGAGTCCATCGTCGAGTACCTTGGAAAGCACGACAACATCACCAGCGAGATCACCATGACGCACATCAACAATGCTCATGTGGTCGTTCAGCAGCACTTCACTGCCGAGTCGCAATTGATCGATGTCAAATGCACCGCCAATAGAGACTTTCAGCTTCCTGCCGTTAACAAACACGTCACATGTGTCGTCAGCATTTCTGCCAACGACTATTCCGTACGGCGCAGGCGGCCGAGTTAACTTCTCAACTCTGTCGGCTAGCTGGACGACCTCTTCTCGAAGATCACGCAGTGCGTGCTCTAGGCGACGGTTTTTCTCCGATTCTGCCGCCAGCAGACGGGAGCTATCGGTCGAATCTGGCTCAACTGAACCGTGTTGTTGACTCATGACCCGACACTCCCCTCACAACCCAACCTACCGACCCGTACTGAGATCTTTCCAGCCGTGGGAACAAATTCACAAGACCATGATCCTTGCCGTCAAACATTGAAGCGATAGTCTTGGGTAGTTCATTGAAGCGTTTGTCTAAACATTGAAGGAGTTCATGACATGAAGGTCTGGATCGATCAGGATCTCTGCACGGGTGACGGTCTCTGCGAGGAGATTGCACCAGATGTGTTTACGTTGTTGGATGACGGTTTGGCTTACGTTCGTGAAAAAGACAAGATCTTTGCAACAGCAAAGGGCAATCCTCAAGGTGCAGAGGGTATGGCTGTGTTTGCTGACAGCATGATGGATGCAGTGATTGAATCAGCCGAGGAATGCCCCGGCGAGTGCATCTTCATCGAACCATAAGCCCTCGTATCAGAGATCACGAGTCTCGGCGCCAATAAAGCGTGAGACCGTGAGAAACGCTGTATGGGCAACCATGCGGTGGTCTGGCCTCACGGCCATTCCCTCAATGTGCCACGAGCGATGCAACACCTCAATGGTGCGTGACTCAATCCATTCGTTACCGAAGCATTGTCGGACTTGTACTGCCTGCGTAATTGATGGCGTATAGGCAACAAGCAGTCCGCCCTTGCGCAATACCTTTGCAGCGTGCGCAATGACATTCCATGGTTCAGGAAGGTCAAGTACGACGCGGTC
This sequence comes from Acidimicrobium sp. BACL17 MAG-120823-bin42, assembly GCA_001438985.1. Classification (GTDB taxonomy): domain Bacteria; phylum Actinomycetota; class Acidimicrobiia; order Acidimicrobiales; family Ilumatobacteraceae; genus UBA3006. Next base: position 11,033 of record LIAZ01000011.1, read on the forward strand.
GAATTCTGGACCGTCAATTCCTTCGTATGCATCTCGAATATGAATGTCATAACGCTCAAGTGCCTCGTCACCGAGAAACGAGCGAACGTTAGCTTTCGCACGATTAGCAAAGTCCTCACGAATTTCATAACCCGTAATTGACGCTCCGTATCGCAGCATCGTCATCGAAAGCGCACCACTACCGATGCCAGATTCGAACACCCTCATTCCTGGTCCGATGTCTGCGATCATGCAAATCGGTGCAAGGTCCTTTGGATAAATCACCTGCGCACCACGCGGCATCTCGAGGACAAAATCCTCAAGGGTTGGACGCAGTATGGAGTACGCAGAACCTTTTGAGTTTGCGATCAATGCGCCTTCAAGCTGGCCGATGATTTGTTGATGAGTAACGACGCCCGAATGGCTATGAAACTCACCGCGCTCAGAAAGGGTCGCAAGGTAACGTCGCTTTTTGGAATCGATGATCAACACTCGATCGCCAATTTTGAATTCTCGATTATTGGTCACGCCCTACTCCGTCGCGTGATCACCACTTCTTCGCCTTCACGAATCCGCACTCGGGTAACATCGTGGTCCTGCTTGTGCTTTCTCATCCATTTGATGATTTTCCAAAGCACTGGCAACCACCAGATACTTCCACGAAGTGTTGAAACCATTCCCTTGTTAACGGACTTAGCGACGGATTTCAAGAACACTTCGTCGCTTTCTTCCAGCCTTGCGTCCCATTGCGTACGCACACACAATGACAATGCCTGACACAATTGCAACACCAACTGCAAACTTTGACTTCTGATCGTCCGCGACACCCTGAATATCGTCCTGCAATACCTGAAACTTGGATTCGAGGTCTTGGCGCGTGATCTTCTGTGGAGGTGTGCTCATCTTTGATCCGTCGTCTTATTGAGAAACGGCTGCCTAATGCGTGATTGCGAGAAGACGATCAATACCACGGTGATACCAACAACGATGAAATAAGGCACCCATGTCAGTCCTGAATCTGCATCGATGAGCTCGGCCTGTATCAGGCGAAGGATGCCAACCAGAAAGAACAGCAATCCCAGCAAGATGAACACAGCTCCGACTGCACCCCAGGCAAGCCAACGCCATGTTCCACGCAACTCACCAATGGTCTCTTGACGAGCGTAGGCGCGCACCAGATCGATGAGTTCACGAAAGGAAGTCATGGATGAAGAACGCATCCTTTCATTCAACCAGCGTTATGGGGCTTTTGGCGCTAACTCCTCTGCCGTCGGAGACCCATCAAATCCGCCAAGTGCATCTGCCAAAGCGTTCCAAATTGGTCGATATGTCGTTTGATTGGAAACATTCGAGCCATTCATGATCAGCGAAAAAGTAGAAGCAAGAACATCGGTATAGGAAATGAACCCAGACAATGCCTTGGCTCCAGAAAGTGTTCCCGTCTTACCTCGTAATCTCTCTGTAGAGATGCTGTCAGTGAGAACAGCGCGTAAAGTTCCAGTTCGACCCGCAACTGCAAGACCGAGTCCAACAGGACCAAATCCTCCATCTCGAAGCAGCAAGGCACTTATCGCACTACACGTCAGGCGATTCCCGCGGTCTAAACCAGAACCATCGGTGATCTCGATTCCGTCTAGGGCGATACCCCATTCGACAAGTTTTGACTTCATCGTGTCGATTCCAGCGATGCGTGTTCCCTGACCTGTTGCGACAAATCCAATTTCTTTGAGTAACAAATCCGCTGAGTTGTTATCACTATTCGTCAGCATTTCGGCAAGTACTCCTGGCAAAGTCACACTTTTGATCTCTGCAATTGCAGTCAAATCAGAAGGAGCCACACCAATTTTAGGCTCACCAGAAACTGTTATCCCATTGTTGCGGAACAGGTTGGTCAATTCGGTCGCGGCGGCCAAACCCGGATGATCAAGTTTGATCGGGTTGCCCGTTACCACGCCATCATTGATCATCAGTGCACCGAGAGGGCCAACTTCTGTGCCCTTGATTCCCAAACCAAGCGTTGGCGTAAATCGTTCATCGTCGTATCGCGATTCATCAGCAACAATTGATCCCGAAATTCTGTTGATTCCCATGGTTGACAATGTGTCGAATAATTCTTCAACACGTGTGAAGTTAAACGTTGGGTACGACTCTGTTGCTGGGTAATTAGCTGTTGTCAGAAGTGGATCACCGCCACCAACGAGATAGATGTCTCCCTCGACCGCATCACCGTTGACCCTGCCAACAAGCTGTGTCACGTATTGAAAGTTGTCTCCAAGCACATCAAGGGCAACTGCTGCGACGACAATCTTCATGTTGCTTGCTGGAAGCAATGACAAATCCGGATTGCTATTGACCAACCGTTTGCCCTCAACATCGACTATCAAGCAGGATTCGTTTGGCAGACGACGTGCAATTGTTGCTAATTGTCCATTGAGAGCACGGAACTTGACGTCTTCAGACAGAGTTTGAGGCGCTCGACGAGCATTAATGATCGGAACATCCAAAGCGCCGATCTCGGCAGTACTTGAAATAGGGGTGACTGCCTGTGCAATATTGTCGACAAACTTCCATGACACGCCTAATCCCACAGCACCAAATGTGGTAACAGAAAGCAAGAGCGTTGCAACCACTCGCGCCGAACCAACTTTCACTTTTCTTCGTGCTTGCTGAAGTCCAGATGATTCGTCGTCGATGCTCATTGAGCTACACCTCGATATTGCCCATATCGATATAACTCTGCAAGGCTCGCCACTGCTCGGGCTCCAGTAGGAAAACAATACGAGCCCGACAACTGGGCAGTGCGCGGACCAGGGTTTGCTGGGTCTGCCACGGCAAGCTCGGTGGCAACAAGTACAGGTTTGTCATACTTTTTCGACACGGCTTGAGCTTGCTCTGCGTACCTCGCGTCCTGAGTCTCGTGGTAATTGACGATCCGCTCTAAACCGTGATCAGGAAAGAACTTGCCCTCACGCATCATCCTTGCTTGATTGCTTTGAATCCCAATTCCCAAAAATATCACTGCATCAACAGAGTTGTGACCCGCGACGATATCCATGATCTCGGTAACCGTGTCGCGAGTTTCACCGCCGGCACAATCAATTGGATTATTTCGACTCCACCTTGGAGGAAGCAGATCTGAGAGCTTCGCCATGAGGTCATCCGAAAGTTCAGTTAACTGCAACACTCCGTTACGTGCAAGCGCATCTGCAGTTACCACTCCCCAACCACCGACCGTTGTCAATATGGCGACACGATTTCCACGAGGCAATGGTTGAGTAGCAAAGGCTGCCGCTATGTCGAAAGCGTCCTCAACAGAATCAACTTTGGTCGCGCCAATTGATTTCATAACGCCAGAAAAGATTCGATCATCACTGGCCATAGCGCCTGTGTGGCTTTGGGCAGCGCGCGAACCGGCAGCAGTCGAGCCACCTTTCAGCACCACAAGAGGTTTCTTAGTGGTGAATTGATGCATCGCCCGACTGAGAGCCATACCATCGTCAACACTTTCGACGTATGTCAAGCCGACGTGAGTGGCATCATCAGTTCCAAAGTAATCAAGGTATTGGGCAATACCGATTTGAGTCGCATTACCAGCTGATATTGCTCTGGCAATGCCCACACCCGATTGTCGTGAGTAGTTGAGAAAACTTGACACAAAATTGCCACTTTGCGAAGCAATGGAGATGTGTCCGGTAGGTGGGAACGGCGCAACGATTTGCAAACATAAAGAAGGTGGCGTGCTGATAACGCCCTGACCGTTGGGACCCGCAATCAGCAGATTGAGCGAATTGGCAAGATCCAGCAAAGCGCTCTCGGCAACGGCACCGGCATCACCAGATTCTCGATATCCAGCACTTGCGATGAACACGCTCTTGATGCCTATTGAGGCGCAATCTCGAAGTAGCTGCTCGTTAATTGCTGCGGGAGTGCAGAAAAATGCAAGATCAATTTCACCATGGGGAAGGTCGACAACCGAAGCCACCGTTTGGGTATCCAAAATTCGTTCTTGTTGAAGATTGGTCGCAAATACGTTACCTCTGTAGTTGTTGACCAAAACATTGTGCAGCGATACAAAACCAAACTTGCCAGGGTGGCTGGATGCTCCGACAACGACGACGCCTCGTGGATTAAATAACGCCTCATAATGCGCCGGTGTCGGACTGAACGCTTCGTTGTTCCTGCTCTTATTACTCCCATGGGGTGCGGCAATCTCGACGAGTGCATCTACCGCGACGCAAGAACCGTCTACCCGAATGATCAATGGATTGATGTCAAGACTCGCAATGTGTGGATGGTCTGCCATCACCTTGCTCATGTGGACGATGATGTCTGCCAGCTGGGATCGATCAACCGCCTGAGATCCACGAAATTGCCCAAGGATTGACTGGTACATCAGGTCATCAATCATCGAAAAGGCAACAGACTGAGTGATTGGGAGCTGGCGAATAGCGACATCGTTAATCGCCTCGGCGAAAATTCCGCCGATCCCGAGCAACACCATAGGACCGAATTGAGGGTCGGTAACTACTCCGATGATCAGCTCCCTATCGCCTTGCACCATCTCCGCGACGAGAAAACTCACATCACCATCTTCGGGAGTAGTTCGCGTGATTAAGTCATTGCATGCACCAGCCACATCACCATCGCTCCTCAGGTTGAGTTTGACGAGTCCCCGTTCGGTTTTATGGGCAATGCCGTCGCCGGACAATTTGACGACTACGGGGTATCCAATCTCTTGTGCTGCCCGTATTACCTCTTCTGTCGTATCAGCAACGATCTCCTTGGCAAACGGGACGCCATATCCACTGAGAAGGGTTTTCGATGCCGCCTCAGACAGAGTTGATGTGGTCACACATAAAGATTAGTTGACGTCAGCCGAGCAACTACCCTTTACATGTGCACATCGTTTCGTCGGTTTTTATCGAGTCCTTTGAGATGCGCCAGGCGCCTGGACCGGCAACACGCATTGACCTCACGGGTGTCTATTTTTCATGCGCGTTGCCTTCGCCTCCACCATGCGCAATTGACCCGCATTTAATGGCCCTGATTTTTTGTCCCGCTGACGAATCTGGCAACGGCGTGTTTGAGGTGGTGTTTCGCAAGGGATTGACGGAAGATTCTGAGCAATTGGCTCGAAATGTCAGCCCGTTTTCTGTGGATCCAGGCAAGTTCACATACCGCTTGGTGCGAGGTGAGATAGAAATTCAAGAAATCGGTCAGATCTTTGCGCATTGCCGAGTGGATACAGGTCAATGGATGATCGTGCCGTTGAATCTGCTTCCGCCAGCCTCGTAATCGGAACTACCATCTTTCCGTGACATCTTCGCAACAGCTATCTGCAGAAACCGACGCGCAAGTCGTATCAATCATTCGTGGACTTGCCATGGACGCACCACTGTTTGCCAAAAGTGGTCATCAAGGAACTGCGATGGCATTGGCTCCATTGGCGCACGTCTTGTACAGCCGCATCATGCGGCATGCGCCCCAAGATGCCGATTGGAGAAATCGTGATCGATTCATTTTGTCCAACGGTCACGCGTCGATCTTGCAATACGCTGCTCTATTTCTCAACGGATACGGCCTTGAAATGGAAGACATCAAGGCGTTTCGTCAGTGGGACTCACTGACGCCTGGACATCCAGAGGTCGGTCATACCCGTGGCGTAGAGGTCACCACTGGACCACTTGGTCAAGGTTTTGCCAATGCTGTGGGAATGGCAATAGCCGAACGCAACTTGCGCGAACGTTTTGGTGCGGATCTGATGAATCATCACACCTATGTGCTGGCAGGTGACGGATGTTTTATGGAAGGCATCAGCCATGAAGCGGCCTCCCTCGCTGGACATCTGGGTTTAGATCGTTTGGTGTGCATATTCGACGACAACGGAATCACGATCGATGGCAGTACTTCGTTGACATGTTCGGACGATGTCCGTCAGCGTTTCAGCAGCTACGGATGGAATGTCATCGAGGCTGGCAACATCAGTGAAGATCTCGATGCACTCGAATCCATGCTCAACACAGCTCGCAATCATCGCGGCCAGCCAACGTTGTGCATCCTCAAAACCCAGATCGGGTTCCCTTCACCCGACTTCACTGATGCACACGAGGCGCATGGGAATCCATTTCTCGCAGAACACGTTGAGCGAACGAAGCTAGTTATGGGTATTCCTAATGAACCTTTCTGGGCTCCAGACAGCGTTGTCCGTGAGTCCCGTGAACATGCAGTCGCTCGTGGAATCACATGGTTGGCTGAATATGCAACATCAACTGCTGACGACACACAGCGTCTCGCCTTTGATGCATGTTGGTCGGTGCCTGATGGCAATGCGATTTCACATGCCATGCCCGTGTTCGCACAGGACTCAACTCTTGCCACGCGTCAAGCAATCCAGCAATGCATTGAAGCAAGTGTTTCGACCCTTCCAGGGTTGATCATCGGCTCTG
>LIAZ01000012.1 GCA_001438985.1 Acidimicrobium sp. BACL17 MAG-120823-bin42
AAGGTGTGTGTCGCCGTGCGTGCTCTTCACTTCAAATACACCATCACCAATTTCAAGCACGCTCACGTCGAATGTTCCACCGCCAAGGTCGAACACCAACACCGTTTCGTCTTCGCTTCCCTTGTCGAGTCCGTATGCAAGTGCTGCTGCAGTTGGTTCGTTGATGATGCGCAGTACTTCAAGGCCGGCAATCTGGCCTGCTTCTTTTGTTGCCGTGCGCTGTGCATCGTCAAAATATGCAGGAACGGTAATTACAGCTTGTGTAACGGTGTCACCTAAATACGCTTCTGCATCGCGCTTCAACTTCATGAGTGTGCGCGCGCTGATTTCTTGAGGTGTGTACTGCTTGCCGTCGATGTCGTCGCTCTTCCAGTTTTCGCCCATGTGGCGCTTCACGCTGCGGAAGGTGCGGTCGGGGTTGGTGATTGCTTGGCGCTTGGCCACTTCACCCACCAGTACTTCGCCGGCTTTAGAAAATGCCACGACCGATGGGGTGGTGCGTGAGCCTTCAGAGTTTGGGATCACCACTGGCTCGCCTGCTTCCAGGACGGCTACTACTGAGTTGGTGGTTCCGAGGTCGATTCCTACTGCTTTACCCATGATGATTGCTCCTTTTACGGCGTTTGCTTGGGGGTGATGCCTGAATTTTATGATGCACACGCAGACCTGCCAACCCGAACACCAAAAAACTTGAGTCATAATCACTCAACATTTGTCACACCCAGGTGAGTTGATGAAATCCGTCTTCCCCAAGCCATGGACCTACCATCTACGTCATGACCGGAACCCTTGTCCTCCTGCGCCATGGCCAAAGCACCTGGAATGAATTGAACTTGTTTACGGGTTGGCACGATGTTGAACTCACCGAGCAAGGGGTTCGCGAAGCAACTGCCGCTGGGGTCACCATGAAGGAGGCCGGACTGTCTTTTGACATTGCCCACACAAGTTTGCTTCGCCGGGCAACTGAGACCAATCGTTTGGCACTTGCGGCAATGGGTCTTGCCATTCCCGTAGAACAATCGTGGCGACTGAATGAACGTCACTATGGCGCGCTTCAGGGTTTAGATAAAAAGGAGACCACCCTCCGCCATGGCGCCGAACAAACCATGGTGTGGCGTCGAAGCTTTGATGTTCCACCACCACCCGTCGATCGTTCAAGCCCTGAACATCCTGCTAGCCATCCGCAATATCAGCAGTTGGTGAAACAAGGACTCGACCCTGCGTTGCTTCCTGCCACCGAATGTCTTGCCGATGTCCTCGAACGCGTCCTGCCATATTGGAATGATGTGATCACTCCACAGCTTTTGGCAAACCAACATGTTCTCGTGACCGCCCATGGCAACTCACTTCGTGCGCTTGTGATGCACCTTGAAGGCATCACGCGTGAGGACATCGTGGAGTTCAATATTCCTACGGGTGTACCCCGTAAATATCAATTAAGTAAGGCACTATCTGTTCAGTCAGTGGACTACATGGGCGACCAAGCTGCTATCGCCGCAGCGGCTGAAGCAGTAGCAAAACAAGCCTCCGGCAAACCCTGACTGACCTTTGCCTACTCCCCATTGCGGAGTAGCGTACGGTACGCATGAACACGACTACCGAAACTCCAGAGACCTCTGCTGCACCTCGCAAGGGTCTCAAGCCGTACCAGTTGTCTATTGCTCTCGGCATTGGAATTGGTGCCTTCACCATGATTTCGGGAATTATTCCAAACATTGTGAATTGGAAAAGCGATTCGCCAATTCATCGCACAGTGTTTGAAGGCATCCCTGGCTACATGCAAATTGCGTTCTACACCATTATTCCTGCTCTCTTGGTATGGGGTTCGTTTCAATTTGCGGACCGCATTCGCAACTGGGAGCGTGGGGCGCCCGATCGTCGCAAGACTACAAAAAAGAACTTCAAGCAACGTTTAGCTGACTATCGAGCAGGTGTGTACATGCGCACATTGTTGCGTGATGGTGCTGCAGGCGTGATGCACTCAATGATTTACTTCGGATTCTTGGTGTTGCTTGGAGTGACAACGGTCTTGGAAATTGATCACCAAGTACCACCAGCGCTCAAGTTTTTACATGGTGACGTGTACCGCGCGTACGCGGCAGTTGGCGACATTGCCGGAATCGTGTTTACCGGTGGTGTGATCTGGGCCATCATTCGTCGTTACGTGCAACGCCCGTACCGCATTCGCATTAAATCAAAGCCGGAACACGCGATTGGCCTTGGCGTACTACTCGCAATTGGCGTCACCGGTTTCACAACGGAAATGTTCCGTATTGCCGAATCCCAAGCTGCTGGCGTAAACATGGACCACGAAAAGTGGAGTGTGCTTGGTTACCCGTTGGCTCAACTTGTCAATGGTTGGTCGGTGTCATCACTTGATACCACTCATCAAGTGATGTGGGTTGCGCACGTGTTGGCTTTCATTGCCTTCCTCGTCATCTTGCCGATCACCATGTTGCGCCACATGTTTACTTCGCCACTCAACATGTACCTCAAAGACCGCGAGCGCCCAAAGGGTGCAATGAAGGCAATGCCGAATCTCACAGAGACCTCGCTCGAAACCTTTGGTGCCCATGTGGTTGAAGATTTCACGTGGAAGCAATTGCTCGACCTTGATGCCTGCACGATGTGTGGCCGATGCACCAGCGTGTGCCCCGCACATGCAACCGGAAAGCCACTTGATCCACGCGAAATCGTGTTGAAGAGTGGCGAAGTCATGGCGGCAACCGCAGCACATGCACGGGGCGGAAAAGTGTCTCCGCCGCTAAGCGTTGATAGTGAAATCACCATTAGTGCCAACTCGCTATTCGAGCGCATCACGAGCGAAGAGATTTGGTCATGCACATCATGCAAGGCTTGTGATGAAATCTGCCCTGTCAATATTGAAATTCTGGACAAGATTCTCGACATGCGTCGCTACCTCTCATTGATGGAAAGCGACTTCCCGGCCGAACTTGGTAACGCATACCGGGCAATGGAAAACCAAGGCAACCCTTGGGGTATGAGCCAAAGCGATCGTGGTGAATGGGCAAAAGATCTTGACGTCACCGTGCTTGATCCGGGTGCTGCGTTTAACCATGAGTATTTGTACTGGGTTGGATGTGCAGGAAGTTTCGACGACAAGAACAAAAAAGTTACGCAGTCGATGGCCAAACTGTTGAAGCGCGCCGGCATTGATGTAGCGATTCTTGGCCCAAGCGAAATGTGCACCGGTGACAGTGCGCGACGCAGCGGCAACGAATATCTCTTCCAGATGTTGGCAATGCCAAACATTGAGATGTTGAACGGCATGGGTGTGCGCAAGATCATCACGCAGTGCCCGCATTGCTTCAACACACTGGCCAATGAGTACCCGCAACTTGGTGGAACCTACGAAGTGATTCACCACTCACAGTTGCTCGAACACCTCATTGACTCGGGCAAGCTTGACGTCAGTGGCGCAACGCTTGAAGAGCGCATCACCTATCACGACTCGTGTTACCTCGGACGACACAATGACGTGTATATGGCACCACGCAATGTTGTGGCATCCATCAAGGGTGTTGATGTTGTTGAAATGCCCCGCAATGGCACAAAGGGTATGTGCTGTGGTGCGGGTGGAGCACGCATGTGGATGGAAGAAACGATCGGAACAAAAGTCAACGACGAACGAGCAGCCGAAGCAATTTCAACTGGCGCATCTCGTGTTGCTACAGCCTGTCCATTCTGTTACATCATGTTGGACGATGGTGTGAAGGGTGCAGGAAAAGAAGAGCACGAAGTAAAGGTTGCCGACATTTCCATTCACTTGCTAGATGCACTTGAAAACGGTGAGCGAATTCGGGCAGAGTCGTCCGCTCCGCTCAGTGCACCTGTTGCTGGTGAGTAGTTAATTACTTCGAGAAGTTTTCAAAATACCGACTCGGTGTCGGTCCACGCTGACCCTGATACTTTGAGCCTCGTGCACCCTTGCCGTATGGGTTTTCGGCGGGTGTTGTCATGGTCATAAAACTCACTTGGCCAATTTTCATGTTTGGATACAACGTGATCGGCAGGTTTGCCACATTCGACAACTCGAGTGTGATGTGGCCGTCAAATCCCGCATCGATAAATCCTGCTGTGGAATGAATCAGTAGCCCAAGGCGACCAAGGGAGCTTTTTCCTTCGACGCGGGCAACCAGATCGTCAGCGATCGCTACGCGCTCGAGAGTTGACCCAAGCACGAACTCACCTGGATGAAGCATGAACACGCCATCTTGAGGAACCTCAACGAGTTCTGTGAGTTCGGTCAAATCCTTCTTGACATCAATGACCGCTGCGGTGTGATTGCGGAACACACGAAACAAATGAGACACCTTGACATCTATTGACGACGGCTGGATGCACGACTCATCAAGTGGGTCAATAATGATTCGGCCAGCGCCGAGGGCTTCACGAATGCTTTTGTCAGACAGGATCACAACGAAGCACCCTAGTGAACAAAGCAAGGGTCAAGAAAACCCCGCAGACCGAGCAATTACGAGACCAAGCTCAGTAGTGCCCACAATGCCGCGACAGCACCCACCCCGGCCATTGCCAATGATCGTGCTTTAGGTGCGCGCGGTAATGACCCTTCTTCGATCTTTGCTGGGGGTTTCACGAGCGCAAGGATGTTGCCAACACACATCGCGCCACCAAATGCGAGCACTATCCAAATCAAAATGTCTTCACCTAAAAACATGGTTAGTCGCCAAACGACTCTTCAATGGCATTATCCATTGCCATGTTTTCAAACCGTGTGTATGTGGCGAGCCATGCGAGCTTGGCGTATCCAAGTGGTCCGGCACGGTGCTTCGCCACGCTGATTTCGGCAAATCCCTTGAGGTTCGGGTCGGCTTCATAAATTTCGCCGCGATACAAAAACATCACGACGTCAGCGTCTTGCTCAAGAGCACCGGATTCCCGCAAGTCAGACAGCGTTGGTCGCTTGTCTTGGCGGCTTTCGAGCTGACGACTTAACTGACTGAGCGCCAACACAGGAACGTTAAATTCGCGCGCCAAGAGTTTGAGTTTTCGACTGATTTCGCTGACTTCTAATTGGCGATTCTCTGGTCGTCCATCGCCACCCATCAACTGCAAATAGTCGATCACAATCAATGCCAGTCCGCCTTCACGACTTGCCACGCGGCGAGCTTTCGCACGAATTTGACCAACTGTGGTGCCAGCGCTGTCGTCAATAATCAACGGGATGTCTAGGCGACCAACAGCATGGCCGATCTTTGTCCAATCTTTTGGAGTTGGGCGACCTGTTCGCAATACCGTTCCATCGACGCGTGCTTCGCTAGCCAAAATTCGTTGAGACAGTTCGGCTTTACCCATTTCCAACGAGAAAAAGAGGACGGATTTGTTGACGTGCTGTGCAGCGTGAACTGCAATCCCGAGCGCGAAGGCGCTCTTTCCCATTGCTGGGCGCGCTCCAACAATGTTAAGTGTTCCTGGTTGTAGCCCGAGTAGCACTTTGTCTAAGTCCACAAATCCGGTTGGCACGCCCGTCATGGTTTCTGAATTGCTTGCTCGTTCTTCGAGGCGGTCCATCGCCTCTTTAATCAGTACGTCAAGCCGAGCAGAGTTGTCGCCAACTTGGCTTTCCGAAATATCAAAAATCTTGCTTTCGGCCGCATCAAGTGCGCGATCAACGTCATCGGGTTCGCTGTATCCAATTTCGGCGATATCGCCCGCAATACCGATGAGTCGTCGAAGTTTTGCAGTGTCACGCACGATTTTTGCATAGCGCTCGGCACTTGACACCGCAGGTGTTGCGTTTTGCAACGCGAGCAATTCCTCCAGGCCGCCAACATCATCAAGTAACTGCGCACGACGAAGTTCGTCAGCAACCGTGATTGGATCAACGGGTTGACCGCCTGTGTGTAATGAGCGGATTGCATCAAAGATGTGGCGATGAGCCGGCTTATAAAACTCATCAGCGTGCACGCCGCGTTCGACGGCTACACCAATGGCCTCTCGTGAGAGAAACATTGCACCAAGCAATGAGGCTTCGGCATCAAGGTTGTGCGGCGGCACACGCTGTGCACCGCGAGACCCAGAACGTGAATCTGATCGACTCTCACCTGTGTTCGACATGCAATGGCCTTGCCTGGTTGGCGCTGTGAGGCGCTAGTGACACTTCTCTATTGTGCAACAACCGACAACGACACCACACCGCTCACACCATCAAACAATGCAACACTCACTTGGTGAGCGCCAACAGTTCGGATGGGTGTTTCGATGTTGATGTGTTTGCGGTCAAGTACGACTGATGTTTGATCCTTCACTGCAGCGACAATATCGTTTGCAGTTACTGAACCAAACAAGCGTCCTTCTGCACCAGCTTTCGCCTTCACCGTTACGGTGTGCTTAGCAAGCTCTGCCGAGATAGCAAATGCTGCATCACGATCTGCTGCTTCTCGCAAATCGCGAGCGCGGCGCATGGAGTTTGCCTGAGTAACCGCACCGTCTGTAGCAAGGATTGCCAAGCCACCTGGCAACAAAAAGTTGCGTGCATGACCAGACGAAACGGTGACAATGTCACCACGTCGGCCAATGCCAGATACGTCTTTGCGAAGCAAGACTCTCATGATGCTGCCTCCTCGGTTGTTACGGTGTCGGTCACTACTTCGTCTTCAAACGGTGTTTCTACAGCCGCTTCGATGACGTCCTTGTACGTGTCGGCCAATGATTCGTTGGAGTCGCGGTCGCGTGAACGACGAGGGCGATCGTTGTATGAACCATCTTCTTCGCCACGACGTGGTGCGCGAGCAGAGGCAACGCGCTTTGTGTATGGCAAGAGCGCCATTTCCCGCGCGTTCTTTACTGCAAGAGCAACGTCACGTTGCTGCTGCACGGTATTGCCGTTCATGCGACGAGCGCGCAACTTCGAGCGATCCGACATAAAGCGCTGTAGCAAGTTGACGTCCTTGTAGTCGATGTAGCCAACCTTCTCGGCGTGCAAGACATTCGGGCGCTTCTTGTATTTGCGCATCGCCGCTTTCGCGGCGCGTTCTTTGTTCTTTTTACTGGTCATGATGTGTTTCCTTTATGCGATGTGTGTTGGTCGTGTACGTCGTTAAATCAGAATGGTTCTTCGCCGCTATCAAACGGGTTGGACTCGCCCACTGGGCTTGAGCCACCCTTTGGGGCACCCTGACCATCGGTTCGTGGAGTGCGCTCAACTTGCGCGGTTGCCCAACGCAGGCTTGGTCCGAGTTCGTCTGCAATGACGTCAATTGCCGTGCGCTTGTCACCTTCGCGCGTGGTGTATTCACGCTGCTCGAGTCGACCGGTGACGACAACGCGAGCACCTTTGGTGAGTGACGCTGCTGCGTTTTCGCCGAGTTGGCCCCACGCTGTGACATTGAAATATGACGTTTGTTCTTGCCACTCGCCATTGACTTGGTAACGACGTCCGACGGCAATGCCGAAAGAAGCGACGCCACGTCCTGAGGTGGTGAAGCGAAGTTCTGGGTCGCGGGTGAGATTTCCCACGAGAGTAATGGTGTTATCTGCCATGAAGGGCTCCTAGTTAATGAATGAGTAAATGGAGATCAGGCTTTAGCTGCGATCATGCCGCGGCTAGCTGCTTCCTGATCTGGCAAACGGAGAAGTTTGTGGCGGAGCACATCGTCCGCGAGCTTCAAAGTGCGCTCGACTTCGTCGAGTGCGCCACCTGGGGCTAGGAGGTTAAACACCGCGTAGTACCCATCGGATTGCTTATTGATTGGGTAAGCAAGACGACGCTTACCCCACCAATCAGGTGTGCCGTGAACTGATCCACCGGCAGCAGTTACTGCCTTTGAGATCGTGTTAATCCAACTGTGAGCGGCCGACTCTTCAGACGCACCGCTCATAATGACCATTAATTCATATGCACGCATAAACGTGATAACTCCCTTCGGTTCCAGCCGAGGCTGGAGCCCCCGAGGGGGCAGGGTGGATAAGGACTCTGGATCGTATCGGCACATTCGGAGTGTGCCACACCCCTGTTACACGGTGCCTAAATACAGGTTGTTACTGGCGATATCGCGCACGTCGTGCAGGTTCATCGGCTGCCACGTTTGGGTCAACGAGTGGCAACGTACGAAGCAGGTGGTGCCATTTACACGACCGACATGCTTCCACCACATATGCAGTGAATCGCGAATCGAGTACTTGAGAATGAGCTAACTCCTGTTGTGCCAGCCGTCGAAACTCTTCAAGTTCGTCTGGTCGAGTAATGCACCGACCATGATGCGGAAGCCGCGGACCAAACACATACGTCACGAGCACAACATTGTCATCTTGACAGATTGGACATCGCACTTGTGTTTCGTCGCCGAAGTTTCGTGCTGCGCGCAATAAGTCTGGATGAGCGTCGCACACTTGGTCGCGGCGAAGCCTGCCTTTGCGATACTCATTAATCAGAGTACGTCTGCTGAGTCGGTGATCAATTACACCACCGACGGTTTCTCCGTCATCACCTGTGATGCTGAGTGCACTCAACCAGCCGGCTTTGCGTCGAAACACCATGCTTGCGAACGATAGTCCGATTTACTTTGCTTGTCTCGCCCACCATTGATCAAGACGCAATTTAATTTCGTCCTCGCCGAGCAGGCCTTCTTCAAGACGGACTTCCATTAAAAACTCCAGCGCCGCTCCGACTTCACGACCAGGTTGAAGTTGTAAATGCTTCATCACAGCTGCACCATCAAGCTCGGGACGCATCGCAGCAATTTCTTCTTCTTTTGCAAGCTCTTCAATGCGCGCTTCGAGCTCGTCCATTCTTTTTGCCAATGTGAGTGCTTTTTTCTCGTTGCGGGTGGTGCAATCACAACGCGTCAGCACGTTCAGTTCGGCAAGATACTTTCCTGCGTCACGCACATACCGGCGCACTGCTGCATCGGTCCAGCCCATTTGATAGGTGTGAAACCGCAAGTGCAACGCCACGAGTTCGGTAATTGCGTGAACATCTTCGGATGAGTAACGCAAAGCCTTTAACCGATCGCGTGACATTCGCGCACCCACCACTTCGTGATGATGGAACGTGACACCTTTACCGTCTTTAAATGAGCGAGTCTTTGGTTTGCCAATGTCATGAAACAGTGCTGCTAAGCGGGTAATCCGAAAATCAAAGTCGGGTGCAGCGTTCGGTTGAACATTTTCAACCACAGCAAAGGTATGCGTGAGTACGTCTTTGTGGCGATGGATGGGATCTTGTTCGAGTTTCATTGCTGGCAATTCCGGGAAAAAATGTGCAGCCAGCCCCGTGTCAACTAAAAACCACAATCCCAAACTGGGAAACTCGGTGACCATCAAGCGGTCAAGTTCGTTACGAATGCGCTCAGGCGACACAATCTTGAGTCGTTCGTGCATACTTTTGACGGCTTCCACGAGCTCAGCAACTGGCTCGAGTTTGAGCGTCGAAATAAATCGTGCTGCTCGCATCATTCGTAACGGATCGTCACTGAAACTTTCTGTTGGTGAAAGTGGGGTGCGCAATACTCGCGCAATCAGGTCGGTTGCTCCACCAAATGGATCTACGAGAACCGGTTGTTCAGCCGTAACCTCGAGCGCCATGGCGTTAACGGTGAAGTCACGTCGTGATAAATCGGTGTTGATATCGAGAGAAAACTGCACCTCTGGTTTACGTGAGTCAGGAGAATACGCTTCGGCGCGATGAGTGGTGATCTCATAGGTTCGTCCGTTTTTCTGACACGAGATGGTTCCGAAGCGCTCGCCTGCGGTCCACACCGCATCCGCCCAACCAGATAGCAATTCCTTGATTTGCGGTGGGGTCGCGTCGGTGGTGAGGTCAAAATCCAGTTGATCAGTTGCCCGATCGAGCAATAAGTCCCGGACCATTCCGCCAACGAGGTAGAGCCGGAAGGATGCGCTCGAAAACATTGCGCCGAGTGGTCGAAGTTCGGCCAATACGGGCTCAAAGCGCGGAGGAATCACACTTCGTAGGTTAGAGGTTGGTGCATCATGAACGGTGTTGCCGACTACCGTCAAATGGTGATGTCTTGCGCTTTTCTTGGTCGCATCACGCGCTGCATGGTTGCTTGCGTTGCAGTAGTGGTCCCTGTTTCACTGTCACAGGCTCAACTTTCTGCTCACCCGCCAACCGCGCTTCCCGACCGAATTGAAGTGCGCCTCATCGGCCAGAACTTCAACGTCTCGATTGGTCGACAATTCCGATTTGTGCTTTCAATTCCCAACAACAACACAAAGCAGGAACTGCTCGCCACCCCCCAAACAGTGTTGCGAGTTGAAATTCACTCTGCAACAACATCGCGTGCAGAGGTTCGCAGGATCGTGCAAGGGTCGACGCCTTCACAAATTGTTGAAACGGTCGACCTTGACATCGGTGATTTGACTCTTAATGACAATGGTGACCTCGTTGCAGTTATTGCCAGTGGCTCAGCACAAAATGAAATTGGCCTCCGTAAAACTGGTGTCTACCCTGTTTCGCTTTCCATGCGTACAGGCAGCATTGAACGTTTTCGGTTCACCACATTTGTCAACTTCATTACTGGACAAACCAGCAACAACACCCTTTCCGTCTCCGTTGTCGCTGAACTTGAAGCACCATTAAATCAGCTTCCTAACGGCGAGATAGCGGTTATTGAGAGCACACGTATGAAGTTGCAAAGCCTGGTTGGTGCTCTTGCGGGTGAGGGTGGATCGATGTCGCTCGCCATTTCCCCTGAGCTACTCAACAGTCTTGCCAATTCTGAAAATCCAAATGATGCAGCCTTGCTTGGCTCGTTACAGCTTGTGTTTAGTCGTCATCAAATACTTGCTTCAACATTTGTGCCATTTGATGTTTCATCTGCTCAACGTTCGGATCTTGAGTCAGAATTTACTCAACAACTCGATCGCGGCAAAGACATTCTCGACCTTCGAAATGGCGATGCACCCATCAATCCACGAACCTGGTTTTCCACTCGTCCCATTTCACGGGATGGAATCTCCTTGCTTGCACAATTGGGCTACACAAACGTGGTGTTTTCGCCCAACGCGGCACGTTCGTTTGGATCGCTTGGTTCATACTCTGTGCAGTACCGCGCCGACTATTTATCGACTGATGGCCCGCGTGTTTCGCTTGGCGTTTCGGATCCTGTGTATGCCGAATCGTTGTCCAAATTTACCAGCGGTGCTGTTCTTACAAGTATGGGTATTGCTGCCGAACTTGTAACTCAACAATCCGAACTTGTCCGTTCTCAGAATCAAACATTGCGTGATCATGTCATCGTGTCGACATTGGATGGATCAGTTCCAAATCCTGTTCTGCTCAATTCGTTGTTGGTCTCGCTGTCGCGCGCCCCACAATTAGCACTACGTCCTCTTTCGGCAATTCCCCGTCCAACGTCTGCTTCGACGCCGGTGAATATGCCTTCGTCCACAGAGGTCGATCTGGCCTCGCGTCGCTCCGCAATTAATGAGTTGGCTGCACTTATCTCCTCCACTTCCACCATGCTGGACTCTCCGCAACAAAATGAGCGAGTGTGGTGGGACGATGCGCTCATGTTGGTGCAAAGTGATCGACTCAACTCCGATCGATTTACCGACTACACGCGAGGTTTAACTGCTCAACTGCGTTCGTTTCGAGCACAAGTAAGTGTTCCTGAGTCATTGACATTTACGCTCGGCGGAAAAACAAGTGACCTGCGACTTCAGCTTCGAAATAGTTCAAGTACTCCCTTATCGGTGCTCGTCACATTGTCTAGTGCAAAACTTTCGTTTCCTGAAAAACCACAGATCGTTCGTATTAATGCCAACTCTGCAACCGACCTCATTATTCCGGTTGTGGCCCGCGCAAACGGAACGTTCCCACTGGAAGTTGTCTTGTATACGCCTGATGGCCTGACGCAGGTGGGTAAACGCATCCGCTTGAGTGCGCGCGTGAGCGCCCTTGCAGGCCTTGGACAGCTTGCCACTGGGGTAGCAATTTTGCTGCTGATGACGTGGTGGGTGACGCATTGGCGAAAACAGAATCGAGCGAAAGCAACCGAAAACCATCCTGCACTACGCTGAGAGACATGACTATTCGAATCGTGACGGACAGCGCATGTGACCTGCCGCAACATCTAGTTGACCAATACAACATTTCAATCGTGCCGCTTTCGGTGCGATTTGGGGAGCAAGAATTCATTGACCGCCAGGACCTCACCACTGAGCAGTTCTGGGCTCGTTGCGATTCATCGCCGATGTTGCCTGAAACCGCAGCACCGTCTCCTGGGCAATTTGAAGCCGAGTTTCGCAAATTGGCATCTGAAGGTGCCACGGGCATCGTCATGATTGCATTATCAGGCGTGTTATCGGCAACCATGCAAAGTGCCGAGCTTGCGGCAAAGGCAGTTACTGGGCATATTTCTGTACGCGTTATCAACAGTCTGTCGGCAAGCATGGGACAAGGAATTACGGTGCTTGCGTGTGCACGTTTGGCACAGAGCGGAGCAACGCTTGACGAGGTTGCTGATGCAGGCAATGCCTTTGCACTGCGATCAAAGGTGTGGGGCGCACTAGACACTCTGGAAAACTTAAAGAAGGGTGGTCGCATTGGTGGCGCCAAGGCCATGCTCGCATCGGCTCTTTCGATCAAGCCGATCATTGAAGTCATTGACGGCAAGATTGAAGAGGGTGGAAAACAGCGCACCCGCAGCAAGGCGCTCGCGTTTTTGATCGAGAAAGTACGCGAGGCAGGCCCGATTGAAAACCTTGCGGTTCTCCAAGCAAACTGCACTGACTTCGAAGCGTTCGTTGAACAATTGCGAACTGTGTACTCAGGCGAAATCATTGTTGGAGACATTGGGCCAATCGTTGGTACGCACACAGGTGCTGGCACCATCGGAGTTGCATTCCACACGGCTTAAATTGCAAGATATCCCCGTTTGATATGGGGTTTTAGCACTAGCGTCGCATGACAGCGATGGATGACAAACAGGTACTCCCCAGCCTTATTGGCGGTCGTTACCTCCTTGAAAGCAAGATCGCTCATGGTGGGATGGCTGTCGTGTGGCTGGCAACTGACACGTTTCTCAGTCGTAAAGTTGCCGTCAAACTATTGCGTCCTCATTTAGTTAACGATCCAACGCTGGCAGAACGATTTAGACGCGAGGCGATTGCTAGTGCCAGCATCTCTCACCCGAACATCGTTGCTGTATATGACTGCATCGAACACAATGGACAACAAGCGGTGATCATGCAACTGGTTAAGGGTAAGAGTCTGCGTGAATTGTTAGACAAACAAAAGCGTCTTGGACCAAAACTCACCATTCATATTGGGATCTCTGTTGCGGCAGCACTTGACGAAGCCCACCAGAACAATTTCATTCACCGAGACGTGAAACCTGGAAACATCATGATTACCCCCGAGGGGCAAGTGTTGCTCACTGACTTTGGCATTGCCAAAGCAATAACTTCGGGCGAAGAGGACCTCACACACGACAACATCATGATGGGCACCGCCAAGTATTTGGCACCCGAACAGGTGCGGGGCAAACCACTTGATGGCAGATCCGACCTGTATTCACTTGGTTTAGTGCTCTACGAGTGCCTTGCCGGTCGTGTGCCGTTCCTTGGTGAATCTGATGCTGACACCGCATTAGCGCGACTGCAGCGTGAACCTACAGATCTTGCGCGGCTCCGTCCGTCGTTGTCACCTCAGCTTGTTCGCGTTATTCACAAATTGCTTGCTCGCAACCCCGAGCACCGTTATGCAACCGGTCATGAAACCAAGATTGCGTTACGGGCAGCGCTAACAGGAGCCCACGACACCACGACTGAATTAACGCCACCGTCGGGTTTACAACATGTACACGAAACCGTCGAGTCCGTTGATACGCACTACGAACACGTCCGTCGTCCCCGACAACAACGTGGTTCGTATGCACTACGCAGAATGTTTGTTGGGTTAAGTGCACTCAGCGTGCTGGCTGGAATTTTGTTGTGGCAGGTTTCTGGCGACACAACAATCCAGGAAGCTTCGATTGTTGAGACCATCCCGGTTGAGCCCGTTGCAATTGCATCGCTGTCCACATTTGACCCGCTGGGTGATGATGGTGTGGAAAACGATGAACTACTCCCAAACTTGCTTGATGGCGACCCTGCAACGGTGTGGTCAACATCGTGTTATGACAACCAATACTTTGGGAGCAAAGAGTTTGTTGGTTTAATCCTGCAACTGACACGCCCAGCAACGGGAACATTGCGTATCGGAATGCACAATGCTCCTTGGGCGATTGATGTCTACGCGGCAAACGATGCGCCTCCCACCAATATTGAAGGCTGGGGTACCAGTATTTCTCGCGGCTACAACACCAAACGTGAACGCGCAAGTTTCGCAGTTGATAACCCCACTCAATATCTACTCATCAAAATTCGAGAGGCGGGCAAGGGCTCTCAATGCACAACCGCGTTTCCGTACTCCGCGTCTCTGGCTGGCATTGCATTTATCGAGGGTTAGCCTGATCTCAATGGTTTCAAACCCGTTTACCGATCCACAATGGTCTTCAAAAGTTGTTGATTTCATCGATCGTTGGATTGCGTTTGTTCGCGATCACACCACCCGCCCACTCATCGCCGTTATTCGTGGTTTGGTGTTTGGAACGATGGCTCTCGTCGGAGTGCTGTTTTGCCTCGTCTTACTACTCATTGGATCGATGCGAGCATTGGTTGCCCTTGGAGATGTTTGGTTGAGCCATGACACTGCCGTGTGGGTTGCATACTTTGCTCTTGCGGGAATCTTTCTGTCACTCGGTGCACTGGCAATGCGCAAACGTCAGCCTCGCGACTAAGTTATTGACTACGTCTTCTTCTAGATAAAGGTTCGTGATCTACATGCCTCAACATCACAAAGTGCTCATCATTGGTTCTGGTCCAGCAGGACTTACCGCTGCCATCTATACGGCGCGTGCCGGGCTTTCCCCCCTTGTGATCGAAGGCGAACCATCCTCAACATCTGATCAGCCAGGCGGGCAACTCATGCTCACCACAGAAGTTGAAAACTTTCCTGGCTTTCCTGAGGGAATCATGGGGCCAGAACTCATGATGCGTTGTCGTGAACAGGCAACACGATTTGGAGCTGCATTCCTTACTGAAAAAGTCACGAAAGTTGACTTCAGTTCACAACCACTACGCGCGTGGGTGCGCGACACCGAGTACACGGCTGACAGCGTGATTGTCAGCACCGGCGCCCAATCATTGATGCTTGGGCTTCCCGAAGAGCAACGACTAATCGGTCATGGCTTGTCGACCTGTGCGACGTGTGATGGATTTTTCTTCCGCGGACAAGAAATTGCTGTGGTTGGTGGTGGCGACTCTGCCCTGGAAGAAGCACAGTTTCTCACCAGATTTGCCTCGAAGGTACACATGATTGTGCGCCGCGATGCGTTTCGTGGTTCAAAGATCATGCAACAACGAGCATTTAACAATGACAAGATTTCGATTATCTGGAATTCGAGTGTCACCCGGATACACGGTGAAGACAAAGTGTCAGGTGTACAACTAACCGACACTGTTACCGGCGAAATCAGCGAACTCCCTGTCACGGGAGTGTTTATCGCAATTGGACATCGACCCAACACCGATCTATTTAAAGGTGTATTGACCATGGAGGACTCGGGTTATCTTGCCACCACACCAGGTTCTACATACACCAATATTCCTGGAGTGTTTGCATGCGGAGATGTTCAGGATCACATATATCGGCAAGCAATTACTGCAGCGGGTTCGGGTTGCATGGCCGCACTTGACTGCGAACGCTGGTTAGAAAACCAACACGCATAATTTTTGCGTGGAATAATCCCCACAACTATTGGGTTGAAGTAAGTACTATTTCACTACACAACAATGAAGGAACCGTCATGGCGCAAGGAATCACCACACTTACATCTGCCAATTTTGATGAAACAATTGGCAGTTCCGACACTCCAATCCTCGTTGATTTTTGGGCCGAATGGTGTGGTCCGTGCAAAGCAATCGCTCCCGTATTAGCTGAGTTGGCGATCGAACAAGCAGGGAACCTAACCGTTGCAAAACTCAATGTTGATGATTACGGCGACATTGCAATGCGTTTCAATGTGATGAGTATTCCCACGCTGATCGTGTTCAATAAAGGCGAAGCGTCAAAGCGCCTTGTTGGTGCTGTCGGTAAAGGGAAGTTGCTTCAGGAGCTTGCAGAATTTCTTCCGTCTTCCCACTAAGACTTCATCAGCGCGGCAACGCGGTACATGATTTACAGAGGCGGCTTATTGCGGCTGCCCTGTTAAATGAAGC
>LIAZ01000013.1 GCA_001438985.1 Acidimicrobium sp. BACL17 MAG-120823-bin42
GGACACTGAAGGTGTGCTTGCTATCCATTCTTTGACATTGACCAGTGTTGGTTCGGGAATGAGTGTGCTGAGTTCTCCTGAGTGAAAGGAGAGGCTCAACGAACAGTCAGAACACTCACTTGGCTAGACAAGCCACCGAATGTTTCTCAAGTACCACTTGAGAAACAACAAACACATGGTGGGCGTTGAGGGACTTGAACCCCCGACATCTTCCTTGTAAGGGAAGCGCTCTAGCCAACTGAGCTAAACGCCCGGATTACTGACTATTGATAATACAAGGATCTCGCAGAAAACTGCACCCAAGCCACCACTTTTTAGCGGTGTACGAACGTGTAAACGCGCCCTATTAATTGATCTTTTTTGCCCAATCAGCGAATCGGTGCGAGATCAGCGACTGCATCCGATCAATCGACATCAGGTACCCAACAAATGCCAAGTCATCACAATGATCTGGAAGATGGCCGCTATTGCGGAACTGGTTTAACACCAGCGTGCACCAGGATGAATATCGCTCAAACTGTTCTGGCGTGAACGCATCGAGATCTAACTGCCATGACTCGTTGATCTGACCGTATTCCCACATCCAGTCAATGACATATGCATCAATGACTGCCGCGCGAGGTTCGTCGCGTATCAACAAATTCATGAGCGATGATCCGACTACCGGACCAAGCTCGGCCAGTTGAGATGAATAATAGAAATCAAACGTTGGTGTTTCTTTGAACTGCACCATGATCTCGCCGATATTGATGTCTTCACGCTGAGCAACAGGCTTGATGCGGCTCTGCATGCGCGACTCGCGCTCGCTCACCCATACCATTGCTGCACAAAAGGATCGGTACAGATCGTCTGCATCTTTTGACCACTCAAACATTGACTTAACCATTGCGCGCGAGATGCGGTGTGGGAAAGACCAATCGGTTGAGATGTTGAGCCCACAACGTTCTGTGGTCCACTGCTCACGATTCCACAAGGGCCCCGCATTCGAAAATGACTTTGCCCCATCGCGGACGTACACATTGAGCAATGTGACCAAACGAGACCATGCTTGGCGCGAAACCGGCTCAGCCATGCGTGCTTCGAATCTCTCGCAGTGCCGCTAACAACTCTGGCGTGGCAGCGACGATTGGCGTTCGCTTGGCCGCGTATTCGGTGACTGCAAGATCGCGATCCTTGTGCTCGGCAAATGACACGCCTGCTTCTTCACAAATCATGATGCTTGCCATGTAGTCCCACACACCGTGGCTATGGAAGTCGATCCAGCCATCGAGTACTCCCTGGGCAACGAGACAGATGTCGAGCGCTGCGGCACCGAGTGCACGAAACTGCGCCCACTTCGGACGAAATGAGGCCAAACCAGAAACACCTACCACCGCCTGCTTTAACTCGGTGCAACCCGAATGCGACATGCGCTTGCCATTATGAAACGCGCCTTCGCCGCGAGTTGCCCAGTAGCGATCCTTCCCCGAAGCCTGGTTAACAACAAGTGCGGCTCGCGGACCATCTTGGTCAATTGCACACAACGCGGTTGCGTACCACTGTACGCCGCGGCTTGCATTAGTTGAACCATCAAGTGGATCCATGATGACCATGATGCTGTCTGTGCCAAACTCACCCGTACGTTCACTCTCTTCGGAAAGCACCGCGCATCCTGCTTCGTGCAATATGGCAAGCGCTGCATTATCAGCCGCAACATCTACCGAATACTGCGTGTGTCGGACACCCGAAAAACCCCAATCGGTGTTGCTACTGAGCACTACCGAAACTGCGTCTGCAACCTGGTTCAGCATCGCAAGGATTTCGGCGTTTGAGCTTAAACGTGTCAGTTTCATGAACGATTAGCGCTCGTCGCGAACGAATGGCTGGCCCAACATCTTTGGTGCTCCCAGCAACTTGCGAGCCCGTGGCGTAGACAGCATGACGAGGACAAACAGCGTTGCAAGATATGGCAACATCTGAACGATTTCTGGCGGCAAAATATTGATCTGCTGCCCTTGCAATGTGAACGGCACTTGCAGTGTGAAGCCAAACAACACTGCACCAGCAATCGCACGCAGTGGACGCCACGAGGCGAACACCACCAATGCAAGTGCAATCCAACCAATACCATTTGTTGTTGCCGCCTGGCTCCATGCCGTGCCGCGAGCAAGCATGAACCAGCCTCCGGCAAGACCCATCAGTGCACCGCCAATAATGGTGTGCACGAATCTGACACGAGCAACCGAAACACCTTGTGCATCTACCGTTGCTGGCGCGTCGCCAGTTGCGCGCAAGATCAACCCAGGACGCGTTCGATTGAGATACAACGAACAGGCCACTGCACCCACCCACGTGAGATACGTGATGGGATCATGACCAAAGATGATTGGACCAACAATCGGCAAATCAGTCAGGGGTCCTAAATCAATCGGTGTGATCACTACAGGACGAGTTTTACCTTCAACTGGCTTACCGATGAATTGAGATAGCCCATTGCCAAAGATGACCAACGCCAAACCTGCAACGATCTGATTCGCTCGCAACGTAATTGACAGAGTGGCGTGAATTAATGCCATTGCTGCCCCAACCGCTACTGGCAACAACAACGCCAACCACACGTTGCCTGTGGCATCGCCAACCAAGAACGCGGTTACCGCTCCCATCAGCAAAATACCTTCAACACCAAGATTGATGACACCCGAGCGTTCCGTCAAAATGGCACCAATTGTTGCCAGAATCAAGGTGGTGGCAATGCTGAAGGCATCTGCAAATGTAAGAACCCAAACATTGGCATTCATCACGCACCTACCGTTTGTTGCACGCGACGCACACGCAAGCGATTACGCCTAAACACTTCGCCGCCGAGCGCAAACAACAACACAGCACCCTGCAGCACCACAGCAATGGAAATTGGCACGGGGTTTGTGGAGATCTGCAACGAAGCGCCGCCTTCACGCAGACCCGCAAACAAAATCGCTGTCAGCACAACAGCCATAAAGTTGTATCTGGCAAGAGCCGCAACAACGATTCCTGCGTAACCAAAGCCAACCTGCAACAAGCCTGGATCTACTTTTCCGGCAGGGCCGACGACATACATTGCCCCCGCCAAGCCTGCGAGCGCACCCGAAAACAGCAACACCGAAAGTGTGAGTTTGGTTGCATTCATTCCGGCATAGCGAGCAGTGTTTGGCGAATCAGCCAACACGGAAGTTTCGTAACCATAGTTAGAACGCTTCATGAACCAGTACAAACCAACTGCAAGTCCTACCGCAATGATCACCGTTGGATATGTACGAGTACTGCCGAAACTAGACAACCGGGCCGACGCTTCGATTACACGACCTTGAGGAAATGAAGTGGTTGGATCACGGAAAAAACCGCGACTTCCGAAAATGAAATAGTTAACAAGATTCAGCGCAACATAATTAAGCAGCAATGTGCTGACGATTTCGCTTGTTCCCATTTTTGCACGCAACACCGCCGGCACAAGCACCCACAACGCCCCGGTACATGCACCCGTCAACAGCACCACTGGTACTGCAGCGAACCCAGGCAAATATCCGGCCAAAGCAATGCCCGCCCAAGCGGAGCCAATCATTCCGAGATACATCTGTCCTTCTTCGCCGATGTTGAACAGATTCATGCGAAATGCAAACGCAGCGGCAAGACCAGTGCAGATCAGCGGAGTGGCTGTGCCGAGCGTGTTCGTGATGCCTCGTGTTGATGTGAACCCTCGGTCTATCAATAGTGCGAAGGTGCCAATCGGAGAATGTCCAGTGAAAGCAAGAAACACCCCACCAACAATGAATGCACAAAACAGCGAGCCAATAGGC
Organism: Acidimicrobium sp. BACL17 MAG-120823-bin42; assembly: GCA_001438985.1. Lineage (GTDB taxonomy): Bacteria > Actinomycetota > Acidimicrobiia > Acidimicrobiales > Ilumatobacteraceae > UBA3006. The sequence goes on from LIAZ01000013.1 coordinate 3,813, forward strand.
ACTGCCGCATACAGCCATTTCGGCGACGTTAATCGTGGCTCAAGGTCGACGCGCCAGTTACCCACGTTCACGACAGTCCCGCCATTGCTAGGCCTACCAATTCGACGTCCACCTCGGAGCCAAGCGCCTCGTGAACTACCGAGCCTCGATACAACACCATCACCCTGTCGGCAAGCGTTAGCACCTCGTCCAAGTCTTCACTAATCAGCAGAATGGCTTTTCCTGCTGCACGAGCCTCATCAAGCAACTTGTGTACCGCTTCTACTGCCCCAACATCGAGGCCTCGAGTTGGCGAACATACGACTAACACTCGGGAATTATCTCCTGCAGCGAATATCTCTCGCGCCAACAACACCTTCTGCGAGTTTCCACCCGACAACTTACGAGTGGCGGTGTGAGCATGGGGTGTTTTGATTTCGAGTTGTTTGATAAATGCCTCAGCCTCATCAAGTGCTGCTTTGCGGTCAACGAAAAATCCGCGTTTGCGCGTAAGCACCAAGTTGTCAACAATCGATAGCGATGGTGCAAGACCTGTTCCCAACCGATCTTCTGGCACATATGCAAGACCTGCCTTGCGAACATTGCGTATGCCTATTCCATTGACTCGTGCACCATTGATCAAAATTTCGCCACTCGTTGGTGCCTGCAATCCAGCAACAATCTCAGCAAGTTCACGCTGGCCATTGCCCGATACTCCCGCAATACCAACGATCTCTCCTGCACGCACGCTGAACGAAACTTGCGAGATGTGATCTACGCCATCTCTTGTCAGTCCCACATTGTCGAGATGAAGCAGTGTGTCTTGTGCGGCCACTCGTGAACGACGTGGCGACAAATCAATGTCTCGCCCAACCATCAGCTCTGCAAGTTTGCGGGTATCTGCCTCGCCCCTCGCAACCGAGCCCGTCACGCGACCATCGCGCATCACGGTGACACGATCCGAAATGTCAACAACCTCGCCAAGTTTGTGACTGACGAATACCACCGACTTTCCTGCTTGTGTCATGGCACGCACTGTCTCGAACAACTTCTCTACTTCTGGAGGTGCGAGAAGCGCAGTTGGTTCGTCAAGTAGCAAGATTTCTGCACCCTGATATAGCGCCTTGACAATTTCAACACGTTGTCGTTGCCCTGCAGAAAGATCGCCCACTGATGCTTTGGGATCGAGTGGCAAACCGAACCGCTCGGCCACCTCTGCAACTTGATTCTCTAAATCGTTGGTTCGCAATCGAAATGGCAAATTGCGGTGACCCAACACGACGTTTTCCGCCACGCTAAACCGATCCACCAATCGGAAATGTTGGTGCACCATGGCGATGCCATTTTGCAAACCATGTCGCGGACTCGTGAGCCGAATCTGTGTCCCGTTGCGCAACACTGCACCTTCGTCGGGTTTATACAAACCACACAACACCGATGCCAGCGTGCTCTTGCCTGCGCCATTTTCTCCAAGCAAGGTATGCACTTCGCCGGGCAACAAGTCGAAATCAACGTGATCGTTGGCGAGAACGCCAGGAAAACGTTTGGTGACGTGTCGAGCAGAGAGCGCAAAGAGGGTCGCACCGCCTAGGCGATGCGACCCCAATGCCGCCTCCGAGGAGGCATTACTCATAAGGAACTAGCTCGATGGAATTTCGCCGATAACACCTTCAACAAGGTACTGCATACCGAGCAGGTCGCCCAAAGGCGCAACCACTCCATCAGCAATAACTTCGTTGCCAGCATTGTCGTTGATTGGTCCGGTGAACGGAGCAAATGAACCATCAATGATCGCTGCAGCCCTCTCAGCAATAAAGTTCTGAGTATCTGCGCTTACCGATGAACCAAATGTTCCAAGCTTGACCGTTCCGTCTGCCATGTTGCCGTAGTACTGGCCTGAGTCACCTGCTGGGCAAGTGCCTGCTGCGAATTGCTTCGCTGCACTGATGTAGTACGGGCCCCAATCCCAAATTGGTGCGGTGAGCCATGTGTCTGGGAAGTCACCAGCAATCGTGTCGGAGTTGTAACCAACCCACTTCGCGCCTGCTTCCATTGCTGCTTCACCAGTTGCCGTTGAGTCTTGGTGCATACCAAGTACATCTGCTCCTGCTTGCAACAATGCTTGTGCTGCTTCCTTTTCCTTGGCTGGATCAAACCATGTGGATGTCCACTGAACTTGAACTGTTGCATCTGGGTTTACCGATTGAGCACCCAATGTGAACGCGTTCAATCCGCGCACAACTTCTGGAATTGGGAATGCTGCTACGTAACCGAGCTTGCCGGTTGGTGATGCTGCGCCGGCTGCGATACCCGAGAGGTAACGAGCTTCTTCTGCAGCACCGAAGTAGGTACCCAAGTTTGGTGATGTCTTGTAACCGGTTGCATGCAAGAAGCACTTATCGGTGTACTTGCCTGACACTTCAAGCATTGGATCCATGTATCCGAACGAAGTTCCGAAAATCAGGTTGTAACCCTCGGCTGCAAGCTGATCGAACGTTGCTGTGGACTCGGCACCTTCTGGAATGTTCTCCAAACGTGTAACCGAGACTCCAAGCTCTGCTTCGAGTGCTGCGATTCCTTGATCGTGCTGATAGGTGTACCCAGCATCGCCCGGAACGCCGATGTACACGACGGCAACCTTCAAGTTGTCGTATTCGCCACCCGCGGCCTCAGTTGTTTCTGTTGACGAGCTGCCTCCACAGGCTGCGAGTCCGAAGACTGCTGCAGCCGCAAGTGCGAAGCCCTTAATGTGCTTCTTCATCTAATTGTTCTCCCCCTATGCGAAACGCATAGTCATTGTTTGTTCTCCGCGCCGGATGGCACGCCACGAGAATAACACGGTATTTCAGGCTCAAAATCGCCGAAACGGTCGCGTTAACAAAAATTAACACTCTCCAACCAACTAACCTAAAGGCGTATGAAAACGTCGCTTGATGGCCTCATCGACGAGTCCGTCACCATTATCCGCGAAGTCGCTGCCGAGTTTGAGCGCCCCGTCTTGCTGTTCTCGGGTGGCAAGGATTCAGTAGTCATGCTGCATCTTGCGGTGCGCGCGTTTGCCCCAGCACGAATTCCATTTCCTGTCATGCATATTGATACTGGGCATAACTTCCCAGAAGTCATTGAGTTTCGTGATCGTTGCGTTGCCGAGATGGGCGTTCAATTGATTGTTGGGTCGGTACAAGCCTCGATTGACTCTGGCAAAGTTGCCGACGTGAGCGGGCCACGAGCCAGCCGCAATCCCCTGCAAACCGTGACGCTGCTCGACTCGATTGCCGAGCACCGATTTGATGCCGTCTTTGGCGGCGCTCGCCGCGACGAAGAACGGGCTCGGGCAAAGGAACGCGTGTACTCGCATCGTGACTCGTTTGGTCAGTGGGATCCAAAGAACCAACGCCCAGAACTATGGGGCATCTATAACGGTCGCCATCGCCAAGGCGAACATTTCCGCATCTTCCCACTTTCCAACTGGACAGAACTAGATATCTGGACGTTCATTGGCGAATACGACATTGACTTGCCCAGCATCTATTACGCGCACACTCGACCAATTTTTAAGCGCGACAACATGCTGATGGCAGTGACCGACTTTTTGCCGCCTGACGAAGGTTCAGTAGTTGAGCAGATGCAAGTACGTTTTCGCACCGTGGGCGATGCAACGTGCACCGCGGCAGTCTCGTCAAGTGCTTCAACTGTTGACGACATCATTGCCGAGACGGCAGTTGCACGAGTTACCGAGCGTGGCGCAACACGTGCTGATGACCGCATGTCGGAAGCAGGCATGGAAGACCGCAAGCGAACGGGGTACTTCTGATGGAGCGCTTACGTTTTGCCACCGTCGGATCGGTCGATGACGGAAAGTCCACGCTGATTGGTCGCTTGTTATACGACTCGAAGAGCATCTTCGAAGATCAACTTGAACACATTGAAGCAGTCAGTAAACGTCGTGGTGACGATTACGTCGACTTGTCGCTACTTACGGATGGCCTGCGTGCCGAGCGCGAACAAGGAATCACGATTGACGTTGCCTACCGCTATTTCGCAACTCCGAAGCGCTCGTTCATCATTGCCGACTGTCCTGGCCACATCCAATACACGCGCAACATGATCACGGGCGCATCAAATGTTGATCTTGCCATCGTGTTGATTGACGCGCGCACTGGAGTCATTGAACAAACACGCCGCCATAGCTTGCTCGTTTCGCTACTTGGTGTGCCTCACCTTGTCATCTGTGTGAACAAAATGGACTTGGTTGACTACGACCAAGATGTGTTCAACAACATTCGGGCCGAGTTTGAAGAGTTTGCCTCGCGACTCGACTTGCAAGACGTGACATTCCTGCCGATCAGCGCACTTGCTGGCGACAACTGTGTCACCCGTTCTGCAAACATGCCGTGGTTCGAGGGACCAACACTTCTGCATCATCTCGAAAACGTGTACACAGCAAGCGACGACAACCGAATCGACACACGATTCCCCGTTCAGTTCGTTATTCGCCCACAACGTGCAGACTTCCCCGACTATCGCGGTTACGCGGGACGAGTTGCCGGTGGTGTACTTCGCGTTGGAGATGAAGTGATGGTGCTGCCGTCAGGACTCACGAGCACAATCACAGGTATCGACTCACCTACCGGGCCGGTCAACGAAGCAACGCCGGGACAAGCAGTTACGGTGCTCCTTGCTGATGATCTATCAATCACGCGAGGCGACATGATTTGTCGTCCGAACAATCGTCCACGTATGTCACAAGAACTTGAAGCAATGCTGTGCTGGATGGACGACACTGCGCCAATGCAGCCAGGGAAGATCTACAGCATTAAACACACGACCAAAGTTGCGCGAACCAAGATCACCGAGGTGCTGTATCGCCTCAACATCTCTTCCCTCAGTCGCGAAACGGGCATCAACCAGTTGGCAATGAATGAAATCGGCCGAGTGACGCTGCACACCACTGCGCCGCTGCTGTTTGACGACTACCACCAGAATCGCACGACAGGTTGTTTCATCATTGTTGATGAAACAACTGGGCAAACCGCCGGTGCAGGAATGTTGTTGTCGCCTCGCACATGACAGATTCAGCAAATCAACCCGTCTGGCATCAGCCGCAGGTCAGCCGCGAGACGCTCTGGAGTGCGCACGATTTTCATGGCATGACCATCTGGCTCACCGGTTTATCGGGTTCGGGTAAATCAACAATTGCCCACGAATTAGCGCGTGTGTTAACAGCCAATGGAGAGTTCGCATACGTACTTGACGCCGATAACTTGCGCCATGGCATCAATAGCAACCTTGGCTTCGCCAACGAAGACCGCGCCGAGAACGTGCGTCGCATGGCCGAAGTTGCCAAGCTGTTTGCTGATGCGGGAGCAGTCACCATCGTGCCGATTATTAGCCCATTTGCATCTGGACGACAGTTTGCGCGACTCATTCATGAAACCAATGATCTTGAATTTATTGAGGTGTATGTCGCCACGTCTCTTGACACCTGTGAGCAACGTGACACGAAAGGTCTGTATGCCAAGGTGCGCGCAGGAGAAAACATCGGACTATCAGGGGTAAATGCACCGTACGAACCACCAACCAACCCCGAGTTTGTCCTTGGCGCGCATGGTGAATCTGTTGAACAGTGCATAGATGTGTTACTGAAAGACATCACTCGTCGCTTCAACCTGAAAAGATAGAGCCGTGCAATACGATCCACATCCGCAATTACCCCTCATGATTGGGTATGCGCTGATCGCACCTCGCATCAAAGTGATGTATGTTCCAACGACAAAAGTTGCGTGCAGCACACTGAAACTACTTGTTTCCCAAATCGAAGGCTCATATCACGAGGCGGCCTCACGCCAGATCATCACTCCGAATATCTCGCAAGAGCAAACTATTCACAACTACCGCGTCCATGGCTTAAAGCGAATGTTTGAGCTTTCACCAAAGCAACAGTGGGAAGTCATCCAGTCACCCGAATGGTTGCGTGTTGCCGCGTTGCGCGATCCACTCAAGCGGGCCTATTCCTCGTGGGAAAATCGGGCGTTCTTGCGTGCGCCAGGCACCCCACAACACATCCTTGATGCATGCACAGATGTTTTGGTTGATGGTCGTGTTGATGTAGCGGCAACCTTTGCAAAGTTTGCGCGCGCAATCAACGCAGACAGAGACTCATTTGCACTCGCTGACGACCACTTCCGCCCACAGTTCAATACCTTGTACTCAAACCAACTCGAGTATCACGAAATGATTCGTATTGACCAACACGGCGAAATGCAACGATTAGCCGATGTGCTCAACGCCCGTGGTGGAACCAACATCTCGCTGCAACGCCTCAACAGTGGACTCGGGATCAAACCCGATCAGGTGTATACAAAGGAAATCGCCGACTTGATGGAACAGACGTACCGCGAAGATTTTGAATGGTTTCATTTTCCTCGACATAACTATTCCAATAGCACCGCATCTCTCGTACTCGACCCTTTGCAACAGGCATTTCTCTTCAACCTTCGTGACACGACCAAACGAGTACAGGTGTTATCACATGCTGCGTTTAGACGAGTAGGCCTGCGATATGGGTTGCGTCAAGTACGAAAGTCGCTGTGGCTTCGCTTTACTCGGCCGAGCAAGCGTCACGACCCAAAGTTGTTGCAGTGGTAACCACCGCACGAATCGGTGTCGTCACCGTCTCTGATCGTGCGTCCCAAGGTGTGTACGAGGACTTAGGTGGACCGGCAATCCGTGAGTACCTCGGCAAGTACATCACGAGCAATTGGACCGATGTTTCACGAATCGTTCCTGACGAAACCGACATCGTCGCGGCAGCGCTGATTGACCTCGTCGACATCGAACAATGCTCACTGATTGTGACTACTGGCGGCACGGGCCCTGCACTTCGTGACATCACCCCAGAAGCAACTGAGGCGGTTTGCCACAAGTTGATGCCTGGCTTTGGCGAATTAATGCGACAGGTAAGCCTGCAATACGTACCCACAGCAATCCTTTCGCGACAGACAGCGGGCATTCGGGGAACATGTCTGATTGTCAATCTGCCCGGCAAGCCAACATCAATTGCGCAATGCCTCGATGCAGTGTTGCCTGCAATCCCCTATTGCATTGACATTATTGGCGGAGCCCACATTGACATTGGCAATGGGCTTGATGCGTTTCGACCAAAGTCGAAATAGCGGCTATTTGCTGGCGTCGTACACCTGTCCAGCAGCCTTAGGCGCACGACTGCGACCAACAAATCCAGCGACAACAATAAGTGTCACGACGTATGGGGCCATCAACAGAAATTCTGAAGGAATACCCGTATCCAAGTTGGACATCTTCAACTGAATCGCCTCAGCCAAACCAAACACCAATGCTGCAGTAAGGGCCCCTACGGGGTGCCATCGACCAAAGATCACTGCCGCAAGAGCAATGAAACCCCGACCATTTGTAATGTTTTGATCGAAGCGTCCGACTGTGCCGATCGGCCACCAGGCACCACCAAGCCCTGCAACTGCACCTGCGATCCATACGTTGCGATAGCGAAGTTTGAGCACATCGACACCCAACGTTCCTGCAGCCTGCGGGTATTCGCCGATAGCACGTGTCCGCAAGCCCCAGCGCGTGCGATACATAAACCAAGTTGTGACTACAACAGCAACGATAGAGAAGTACACGAAATACGTTTGTGTAAACAGCACAACACCAATTACTGGAATGTCACTGAGCAGTGGCACTTTGTAAGGGGTGAACGGCTTGACGATGTTGTACTCGGGATAAGGGGTAAGCACTCGTTGAGACAAAAAGCTGGTCAACCCAAGTGCAAAGAAGTTGATCGCGAACCCCACAATCACTTGATCCACACGAAAACGAATCGCAAAAACCGCAAGCAATGCCGATAGCCCCACTCCCATCGCCATTGCTCCCAACACACCGACCCAAGGCCCATAGAGCGAACCCAACACCGCTCCAGCAAACGCACCGCCAAGCAACTGCCCCTCAATCGCAATATTGATGATTCCGCTGCGCTCGCACAGAATTCCTGCGATCGCACCAAGCGTGATGGGCACACTGCGAGTAACCGTGTCCTGCAACATGCCCGTGAGGTTGAAAGAACCGCCCGATGTTGCCCATGCCAAAAACCCCACCACGAACATGGCCGTCGCAAACGCAAGCATTGCATTGGTCCACTTACCAAAACCTCGATACAACTGAACTGCGCCGAGTGCACCAAGGACGACCGCTAGCGCTTGAGCGAAAGGTTGTGCCGGCAACACCAGCGTGAAGGATTCGACAAGTTTGAAGCCAGCATCACCTGGTCGAGCCGACAAGAAAAACGCAGAAACAAGTGCGAGGAAGATGAGTGACAAACCCACGTTGCGTGAGCGCTTCCTTTGTTCAAGAGACAACATCGGCGATGCAATTTCAGTTGCGCTCATGATCCCCACCCCCTAAATGTTTGGCCAGCAGTGATTGATGCATTCTTAGTTCGCCAAATTGTTTTTACCAATAATGGAGCCGCGATAAACATCACGATGAGCGCACGCAACACAATGATTAAGTCGATTGGAACATCGCTATTCGTCTGCATCTGACGACCACCTGCCTGCAATGCCCCGAACAATATTGCTGCAATTAATGTTCCAAACGGTGTTGACTGGCCAAGGAGTGCAATTGCGATCGCATCAAAACCAATATTTCCAGCAAAGTTTTGGGATGCGTAGCCATATGTACCTAACACTTCAGCGGCACCGGCCAAACCTGCGAATCCACCCGCGAACGTCATAGACAACACCGTGAGTCGCTTAACATGCATCCCTGCATACGTAGCCGCATCAGCATTTAACCCGTATGCACGGAACTCGAAGCCAGTAGTTGAGTATTTGAGGAACCACCAATATGCAAGCACTGCACCGATCGCAACAATGAATCCGATGTGGGCAATCAAGTCTGCGCGTCCATCTAAGAAACCGAACAGTCGTGGCAGTCGACCCTGCGTACTCACCAACTTAGAAATTGGATCCGTGCGATCTTCGCGCTGAAATAGATCCGTCTTCAGAAGCCACAAAATAAGAAACGCCATGATGTTGTTCAACATGATGGTGGTAATTACTTCGTGTGCACCCGTTCGAGCCTTTAACACACCAGGAATCGCACCAAACAGCGCACCGCCAACTGCACCCGCGATAATCGCAAGTGGAACCTGAATAATTCCAGGGCCATCCATGGCAAAACCAACCCACAGAGCAGTCATTCCACCAGCGAGCATCTGTCCTGTCGCCCCGATGTTGAACAGGCCAGCTTTAAATGCAATCGCCACGGAGACGCCGCACAAAATGAGTGGCGTGGAGCTATTGATGGTGTTTGAGATCGCGCGCAACGAACCAAATGAACCAATGACGAGCGCCCAATATGCACTACCCACTGTAGAGAGTGCGCCAATGACGTCACCATCTCTTAGGTTGTCAATGTCGGACACAACTATGATCAACGCACCAACGATGAGCGCAGACAGTATCGCCAGGAATGTGAGTTTGAGTGAGCTGATTCTGTTGAGGCGCTCGCCCAATATGTTGAACCAACGTTTCATATCTGCACTGCACCATCAGGCCGAGAACCAGCCATGTACAAACCGACTTCCATGGGAGTCACCTTCTGCGGATCGAGTTCAGCGACAATTTTCCCTCGATACATCACAAGCAGCCGATCAGATAACGCCATTACTTCATCTAATTCAGTACTGACAATTAACACAGCAGTATCAGCATCACGTTCGTGGACGATGCGTGAGTGAATGTATTCGATACTTCCGACATCGACGCCGCGTGTTGGTTGTGCAGCGATGGTCAACCTGAGATCACGGCTCAATTCACGTGCAACAATCACCTTTTGCTGATTGCCACCCGACAGAGTTCCTACACCAGTTTCTTTGCTTGGTGTTCTGATGTCGTACTCGCTAATCAAGGTTTCAGCAACCGCGTTCGCAGCTTCCCAATCAACGACTAGGCCATGAGAAAATTGATCATCGT
>LIAZ01000014.1 GCA_001438985.1 Acidimicrobium sp. BACL17 MAG-120823-bin42
TGAGGCATGGTTGCGCTGTGGTCCGGTCAGTGCAAAGCACACGATTGTGCACGGGCGATCAATTGTTGAAAATGGTCAGCTGGTGAGCAACAAAGTCGATGAGATGTTGCGTACTCATCGCACTCTTGCTCAGCGGATGCAAGCTCACTACGTCGCTTAGTTCACTGCTGCAATTTAACGAGTGCCCGCAGACCATTTGGATTGGCCAAAGCGGTATCCAACACTGCGCACAGTTTGAATGAGGTTGGCGTGTTCTTCGCCAAGCTTGGCGCGCAGACGGCGAATGTGAACATCAACGGTTCGTGCTCCGCCGAAATATTCATAACCCCATACTCGCGACAACAGGGTTTCGCGTGAAAACACCTTGCCAGGGTTTTGTGCGAGAAATTTCAGCAACTCATATTCCATGAAGGTGAGATCGAGTGCCTGGCCACCAAATGATGCCTGATACGTCTCGACATTAAGTACAAGCCCGCTGTATTCAATAAGCGACTCGCGGTTGCCCTTAATTTCAAACCAGAACATGTGTCGAACGCGGGCTTCGAGTTCGCGTGGGTGAAATGGTGCAAGGCAGAAGTCGTCAAACAGATCGTCACGCAACTCGAGATCGGGAAGTTGACCTCCATTGACGAGCACCAAGATGCGTTCGACAGGAACATCACGTTTGCGCAACGAGCGACACAGCGACCAACCGCCTTCGGGGTCTTCATCGCACATGATGATCGCCCCCGACCAGCCCTCGGCAGGCTCGCTTTTGGCGGCCTCTTCGGCAGACGACACGGCCTTCCAGCGAAATCCAGCCAGGTCGAGCGTTCGTGCCATGTCAATCGGCGCAGGCGATGGAAAGACTGCGAGCATATTGCTGAGGCGGTCGGTGGTATTGGCCATAGTTAGATGGATTTGAGGTAGCGGCCGAGTTCGTATTCGCTGATATGGGTTTTGTACGAACGCCATTCAGCGCGCTTGTTGCGCAGGAACCATTCAAAAATGTGATCACCAAGGGCATCAGCAACAAGTGACGAGTTCTCCATCACGCGTAATGCATCTGACAGTGATTGTGGAAGTTGTTGAATGCCCATTTTTTCTAATGCAGCATCGTCCATTTCAAATAGGTTTGCGTCTGCTTCGGTGGGCAGTTCATACCCCTGTTCAATACCGCGCATTCCTGCTGCCAAAATGACGGAGAAGGCCAAGTACGGGTTGCAGGCTGGATCGGGAGATCGGTATTCAATTCGCGTTGCCTGATCGTTCCCACGCTTCGGGATAGGAACTCGAATCAGACCACTGCGGTTATTGCGAGCCCATGAAATGTGTACCGGTGCTTCAAAGCCAGGCACGAGTCGCTTGTATGAGTTAACTGTTTGATTGGTAACCGCAGTGATTTCTGAAGCATGGCGTAACAAGCCAGCCATAAAACTTTTGGCGGTTGGTGACAAGTTGTACGCATCGTCAGGGCTGTGAAAGGCGTTGTTCTCACCTTCGAAAAGTGAGAGATGCAAGTGCATTCCTGAGCCCTGAATTGTTTCGAGGGGCTTGGGCATAAACGTTGCGTGCACATCATGAAGTGCAGCGATTTCCTTAACAACAAATCGAAATGTCATCACACTGTCGGCCATTGTCAGCGCATCGGTATGACGGAGATCGATTTCGTGTTGGCTCGGTGCATCTTCATGAAAGCTGTACTCGACAGGAATACTCATGGTCTCGAGTGTGCGAATGGTTTCTTTGCGCAGTGAACTTGCAATATCGGCACTCGTCAGGTCGAAGAAACCACCTTGGTCAAGAAGAACAGGTTTGTTCGAGCCATCGGGTGGGGCGAAATAAAAGTATTCAATGTCTGGCGCGATGTAGAACGAGTAACCCTTGTCGCGCGCAGCACTGAGGTTGCGGCGCAACACCTGACGAGGATCACCATCAAAAGGAGTTCCATCTAGTTTTGCGATATCGCAAAACACGCGGGCCTCTGCACCCTTTGCATCTGCCCATGGCAACACTTCAAATGTGTTGGCATCGGGAAGTGCAAGCACGTCACTTTCTTGCACTCGGCTGAATCCATCAATTGAAGAACCATCAAATGACATGCCGTCATTAAGCGCATTCTCCATTTCGGCGGGGCTAATCGCAAATGACTTGAGGTTGCCAAGCACATCGGTGAACCACAGGCGAACAAGGCGAATGCCACGCTCTTCAACGGTGCGAAGCACATAATCACGCTGGTGCTCATGCATGGTGGACATATCTACAGTCTGCCTCCATAAATAAACAACGGCACCGAAGAACCGGATCCTCGGTGCCGTTGAAGCTTATTTGCGCCTGTTTGGCGAGTTACTTCTTCTTCTTTTTTGGAGCAGCCTTTTTCTTAGAGGTGGCTTTCTTGGCCGCTTTCTTTGGAGCCTTTGTGCTTGCCGCAGGCAGTTTTGCCGCACCACAGACGGTCTCCATGATTAAACGCGTGACGACGTATGGGTCGACGTTGGCGTTAGGACGACGATCCTCGGCGTAGCCCTTGCCATCGCGAGCAACCTGCCATGGAATGCGAACTGACGCACCACGGTTTGACACGCCGTAGCTGAACTTGTCCCACGGGGCAGTTTCATGCTTGCCCGTGAGTCGGCTCTGAATGTCATCGCCGTAGTTGTTGACGTGTTCCATCACACGTGAACCAAGCGCGTCACATGCTGCTTCGATTGCTGCGTAGCTTTGTCGCATTGCTTTGGTCGAGAAGTTGGTGTGTGCACCAGCGCCGTTCCAGTCGCCCTTTTGTGGCTTGGCTGCATACGAGATCACCACATTGTGATCTTCGGCGATGCGATCGAGCAACCAACGACCAACGATCAGATGATCGCTCACGGTGAGTGCATCTGCTGCACCAATCTGGAACTCCCACTGACCAGGCATTACTTCTGCGTTTGTTCCTTCAATCATGAGTCCTGCTTCCATGCAAGCCCATGTGTGTTCTTCGATGATGTCGCGTCCCATGACACGACCTGCACCAACGCCGCAGTAGTACGGGCCCTGTGGACCAGGCTCTCCACCTGCTTCAGGAAAACCATACGGGCGACCATCAAGTCGCATCATTGTGTATTCCTGTTCGATTCCGTAGATCATTCCGTGTGCTGCAAACTTTTTTGACACATCTGCGCACAATGAACGTGTATTCGTTGGGTGTGGCTTTTCGCTTTGCGCAAGCATTACTTCGCACAGCACCAAAATGTTTTTGCCACCGCGAAGTGGGTCGGGACAGGTGAATACTGGCTTGAGCATGCAGTCTGATGCATCGCCTGTTGCCTGCTCGGTTGATGATCCGTCGAAACCCCAGATTGGTGGAGTCTTTACGCTGTTATTGAGGATCTTTGTCTTTGATCGCAGCATCGGTGTTGGCTGATGGCCGTCGATCCAGATGTATTCCGCTTGATATGGCATTGCTTATCCTTCCGGTTGGGAATTCGGTCCATAACACCGAATTCGGGTACGGCTTAGTCTCAACGATGGGGATTTCGCCCCCGTTGCCCAAATGTGAACGCTTTGTGAAGTTGTTGACCCCTAGCCTGAAACCGTGGCGCAGAAATCGCGAAAAGTGAGGGTGGGGTTGGCCCAGATCAATCCACTCGTGGGCGATATTGCCGGCAATTCTCGCCGCATCCTCGATTACTACGCCACTGCTGAAGCGGCGGGATGCGACATTGTGGTGTTTCCTGAATTGATCGTGACGGGGTATCCGCCCGAAGACCTGGTCTTGAAGCCGGGGTTCGTGAGCGCCAATCAGGCAGCCATGCGCGAAATTGCTGCCGCCACACAGTCGTGCGTAGCGGTGTTTGGGTTTGTCGATGGCCAACCTGGGTCATTGCGTAACTCTGCAGTAATTGCGAGTAACGGGGTTGTGCATGGCACCTACAACAAACAGCTCCTGCCCAATTACAGCGTGTTTGACGAAGAGCGATACTTCGTACCAGGAGACACATTTTCATTGTTCACCATTGCTGGCATCACAGTTGGTGTCACGATTTGCGAAGACATCTGGCAACCAGATGGTCCGGTACTTGCCCAGGCGCAAGCGGGTGCTGTGCTCAACATCAACATCAACGGCTCACCATTTCATCGGGGCAAGTTTGCCGAGCGTCAATCAATGGTGAGTGCACGAGCACAAGCAAATGGTTGCGCAATTGTCTATGTCAACCAGGTGTGTGGCCAGGATGAATTGGTATTCGATGGCGGAAGCATGGTGTTTGATCAGCGCGGTGAACTGAAATTACGGATGAATCAATACGTCGAAGATTTTGTCATCATTGATCTTGATGTGGTTGATTCAGATGTACCTGTCTCGGCTCCACTCGTTGCAGTTTCTTCGACCACACGAAGCAATTCGAACACCCATGCTGGTCACATCGCACCTCTTGCAAGTGATCTTGAACAAGTTTTGGGTGCGTTGGTGTTTGGTACACGCGATTACGTTCGAAAAAATGGATTCACCGATGTGGTCATTGGTCTGTCTGGTGGAATCGATTCGGCTCTCGTTGCAGCGATTGCAGTCGAGGCACTTGGTGCAGAGCATGTGCATGGCGTTTCGATGCCTTCGCGATACTCAAGCGAAGGATCGCAAACCGATGCTGCATTACTTGCACGCAACCTTGGCATTGATATGCAGACGATTTCAATCGAACCAGCGTTCTCGGCCTACCTCGATATGACTGCGCAGAGTTTTGCTGGTCGTGATGCCGATCTGACAGAGGAAAACCTGCAAAGCCGTGTTCGAGGCACAACTTTGATGGCACTGTCAAACAAGTTTGGTTGGATGGTGCTGACAACGGGTAACAAGAGCGAACTCGCTGTTGGCTATTTCACGCTGTATGGCGATTCGGTTGGTGGCTATGCCGTGATTAAGGACTTGTTGAAAACCACGGTCTACGACCTGTGTCGATTTGTTAATCAGCGGGCGGGTCGTGAATTGATTCCTGAAGCAGTGATTGTGAAGCCACCTTCTGCCGAGCTTCGTCCCGATCAACGCGATGATCAATCGTTGCCACCATATGAAGTATTGGATCCAATCTTGGAGTTGTATGTGGAGCAAGACCGCACCGCAGCAGAAATTATTGCGCTCGGCCACGATGAACACATAGTGAGGCGAATCGCTCGACTGGTTGATACCAATGAATACAAGCGACGCCAAGGAGCACCAGGTGTGCGGGTGTCGCTGAAGGCGTTTGGCAAAGACCGGCGGTTGCCAATTACGAATGCCTACCGCGGTTAACGCGTAGCAACTTTTTTGTGTGCAGTAATCACCACGGCACCGAGCAAGCCAAATAAGGCGCCCATCAGCGCAGGGCCACTAACACCAAATCGTTCGAAGAGCTGTGTTGCAACAATTGCCATGACTGCACGGCCAAGTGTTCCTGCACCAAGCACCCAGCCAAGGCCGGTGCCTGGGCTATTGGGAACGAGCGTTGTTGCAAGTGGCAACAGACTGACAACGGAAAATTCAAAACCAAGGAAGTACACGAACACGGCGATAATCCCGAGTGCAAAGTTGCCCGAGGCAACACTGAGCAAAATGCCCGCGGGAATGACAAGAAGTGCGCCAAATGCGATGCTGCGTTCTTTGCCCCAGCCATCGGTGAGTCGTGAGCTACCAATTGATGCCACAAGCTCGACGAGTCCGAGTGAAAATCCTGCGACAGCAAGTTGGGCTGCACCAAAACCAAACTCATCTTCAAGCCAGGCGCCAAACGTAACAAACAGATTTTGTGCACTACACATAATGCAGAACATGGCAGCGACGACATACCACGACTTTCCTGTTACCCGCTGCGGCGTTGTTGCGTGGCTCTCGTGCTTAACACGCGGGGCGTTAGTCACTCGACCATAGATTGCGACCATCGAGATGATCAAACACAACACGGCAAATGCAAAACCAACGCGCCACTGAAAAACTTCAGTAATCAAACCCATGAGCGACACACCAACGAGCAGTCCGAGTGCCCAGGCAGTTTCGGTGAGGCCTACAATTTTTCCGCGTTGCTCATAGGGAACAAAGTCGGCAATCCATGCACCAAGTCCAAGATCGAAACTCTGTTTGGTGAGCGCCAGAACGGTGACACCAACGGCAAACAGAATTGGCGTTGTGGAAAGTGCGGCAATGGTGCAACCAAGAGCCGAACCAGCCAACCCGAGCATCATGCTGTTGCGGTGAGTGAGCCGGTCGACTATTCGCCCAGCAAGTGGTGAACAAAAGCCGGTGAGTTCACTGGCAAAGATTGCGACGCCAAGTGTGGATAGCGAAACATCAAAACCGCGGGCAATCGTGGCAAGAAACAGCGGCGCAAATCGATACGCAGCGTTGGCAACAAGTCGGGCAAACGTGACGATCGTGATGTTGCGACGAATTTCAGAATCAAAAGACTCATCAAGTAGTCGGTGCAACACGGTTACAGCGATTCAGTCGTCAGGTCGTCGTCAACGAGTGTGACAAGTTCGCCAGCGGTGATGCGATTGTCGTGGTGAACGTGAAACCAGCAGCCGCCAAGATTCGGTAGGCGAGGGTTTGACGCACCCAGCACATGTCGCAAGGTGCGAATAACCCCGCTGTGACTGATGATCAGAGCCGAGCCACCAGCACATCGTGCGCCGATATCTACGAATGCATTCGTGAGTCGGGAAATGATGTGTTCATCCGATTCGAAACCCTCTGGCTTGTTCCGAGCAGCAAGAAATCCAGGCCACTGCTCTTCAATCTGGGCGCGAGTGAGTCCTTCCCATGGGCCAACATGAGTCTCTTGGAGACGCTCATCAGTTTCGACTGGACCAATGCCATGGGTTTCAGAAATGATCTGTGCGGTATGCAGTGCACGCGTGAGTGTGCTTGACGCGATGTAATCAAACGTGCCCAATCGTTGTGCAGCCTGTTGGGCCTGAGCAATACCGAGATCACTCAACTCAATATCAGCGCGACCTTGCCAGCGCTCTTCAACATTCCACAGTGATTGCCCGTGTCGAATCACAAGCAGATTTGCAACAACATTGGTGGCAGACACGTCAACGCAGGGTAGTGGCAAAGGTACGCTGAGTTGGTGGCTCAACTGCGATTGTTCGCATCTGCTCGTGAAGCGGCGGGGTGCGCGCGCGATGTGGTTCCGGGTGCCACGGTGAGCGAAGTGATTGCCGAGGCGAATCGCCGATTTGGTAGCGACTTTGAGCGTGTCCTTAACTCATGCAAAATCTGGGTTAATGGCGAGGTCGCCGATTTATCAACTGCCGTGAACGACAATGATGAGGTGGCAATTCTTCCTCCGGTATCTGGCGGTGACGCATGAGTGATCTGTCCCACCTCGACCTCGCGGGAATTCGCGCGGCTCGAGCAGCATTGCAAGCCCAAGAAGATGCTGTGTCATTTGTTCGCCGCATGGCACAGGGCCGACTCGACATTGCTCGTGATGAACAGCGTCGTCGAGCAGAGAATTTGCCAACTTCGCAAACAGCAACTGACTTGGCCGGAGTGTTTGGTCAAGAACACGGTGGTGGTTCTGCGCGTCCTCCTCGTGAAACAAATATTTCCACCGATCATCCATTAGTCATAGAACTGGAGCAACTGTGTGATCGAGTTGGGTTTGGCTCCATTCGCACGCTTGATGAAGCTGCGCTCCTCGGTGTGATTGATGAGTTAAGCGCATTTGAAAACGCGCGTTCTGGTGAGCGCCGAATGTTATTTGATCAGATCGATACGCTCACTGCCGAATTAGTGCAGCGCTATAAACAAGATGGCGCAGACGTCGACTCGCTACTCAACGATTAGGAACCATCATGGTCGTAGATAAACGTTTAGCCGATGTTGGAAATTTTATTCGTCAACAACGCGAGCTCGCTCAGCAATCAATTCGTGATTTAGCAAAAGTTGCGGGAGTATCAAATCCGTATTTGTCTCAGATTGAGCGCGGGTTGCGTAAACCGTCGGCAGAAATCTTGCAACAACTTGCGCGAGCAATGAAGATCTCCGCAGAATCGTTGTATGAGCGTGCTGGCATTCTCGACCCGAGTGACGAACCACGCCCTGGAGTAGTTGATGCGGTGTCGTCCGATGAACGCCTGACAATTGAACAAAAACAAACTCTTCTCTCGGTCTACCGCAGTTTTGTTGGGGAAGAACCCAATTCAGCTCCGCGCTGAACAAGCGGAATATTGTTGCTCGCAGATAGGTTGAAGAAGTAATGCAGCGCGTGGCAATTCTCTCAATGCACACATCGCCGCTGGCTCAGCCTGGCGTGGGTGATGGTGGCGGCATGAATGTGTATGTGCGCGAGTTGGTGTCATCACTTGCAAGCAGCGGAGTGCAGTGCACGACATATACGCGTTCGTGGCGTGACGGTCTGCCTGAAGAGATTGAAGTCGAACCCAACCATCGGGTGGTTCATGTTCGGGCAGGTGACATTGCGCTTCCGAAGGAAGACATGCTCTCTGTGGTCGACGAATTCACCGATGGAGTGGCGTGGCATTTGCGCCACCACGGCAATGCCGATGTGTTGCATGCCAATTATTGGTTGTCTGGCCTTGCAGGTCACCGACTAAAACACGAATTGGATTTGCCACTGGTAACGACGTTTCACACCTTTGCGCGCGTGAAAAGTTTAGGCGGCGATGCCGAATCACCGATCCGCGATACAGCCGAACTTGAGATCATTGGTTGCGCCGATGCCATCATGGTTAGTTGCATAGAAGAGCAGTCGCAATTCCAGTCGTTGTATGGCACTGCTCCTGGCACAATCGAAGTTCTTGCCCCCGGTGTAGAACGCGCATTTTTTTCACCTGGCGATCGTCGCGGAGCCCGACATGCTCTCGGACTTGGTTCTGGTCCGATCTTGTTGTTCGTTGGTCGCATTCAGCCACTCAAAGGACTCGATGTTGCAATTCGCACGCTTGCCGAATTAGGTCGTCCTGATGCGCAACTGGTGGTCGTTGGTGGTGCAAGCGGTGTCGAAGGTGAGTCCGAACTTGCTCGCATCACTGCGTTAATCGCCGAGTTGGGGTTAGTCGGTCGTGTCAAGTTCTTTGCACCGCAGCCACATCATTTGTTGTCGACGTTCTATCGAGCAGCTGATGTCGTGCTTGTTCCATCGCGCAGCGAAAGTTTTGGGTTGGTTGCACTTGAGGCAGCAGCATGCGGAATTCCCGTTGTCGCAACAGCAGTTGGTGGTTTGTTGAATTTGATTGTGGATGGCAAAACAGGATTTCTTGTACCTGGACGAGATGTTTCGGGCTTTGTGCGGTACACGCGCAGATTGCTTGATGATTCGTTGCTTGCGTTGTCAGTAGGAACCGCCGCCGCCGAACGCGCAAAAATGTATTCATGGCGATCTGCGGCGCTCAAGGCTCGCAGCGTGTACGCCGAGTTGCTTGCTCGCGACTTGGTTGCGTGTAACTAGTGACCGACCTGTTTGACGACTCTGCGTTGGCGCGCATTGAGCGTCAGATTGATGAGTGGCTCGGACGAGCAAAAACCCAGAACCCATTGATCCTTGCCGTTGATCGATCTACTGACGAAGAAATTCGGTGGTATGTGCGAATGTCGGGTGAAGAGAAAGAATTTACGACAGTGTGGTTAACGCTGGGTCAGCGAACCTTGCGCTTTGAAACCTATGTGATGCCAGCACCAGAGGAGAACGCGCAGCAACTGTATGAAAACCTGTTGCGACGAAACGAAAAACTAGTCGGGGCACACTTTTCGATCGGTCAGGAAGACGCGGTGTTTTTGCGGGGCGAATTGCCCTTGAACGTACTCAGCGAGCAAGAACTCGACCGAGCAATTGGCACGCTGTACCAGACAGTAGAGCAGACCTTTGGCTCGTTGATTCGTATTGGTTTTGCCAGCCGATTTGTTGAATAGCCGCACACATCGTCAGTGGTTCGAGTTGTTGGCGCTTGGGGAAGTCGTCCAATAACTCGAACCAATCAAGTCGCTAGCCTGTCGTCATGAATCGTCAGCCAATCACGTTTGTGGGTGGTGGCAATATGGGTAGCGCCATTATTGAAGGTCTTGTGCGCGCCGGATGGGCAGCCGCCGATATCACGGTTGTCGAGTTGTCGTCAGATCGACGAAACGCTCTTGCAACAATGTTTCCTGGAATCGTGACGAGTGAGTCAGTGTTGCCGTGCTCTGCAGGCGTGATTGCGGTGAAGCCGGGTGGAGCAGCACAAGCGTGTCACGCACTTGCTGCAGCCGGAGCTCAGCGCGTGTTGTCGATTGCTGCCGGAATCAGTGTGGCGACCTTGCAAGAAGCAGCTGGTGATCACACAGCAGTAGTTCGTGCAATGCCAAACACTCCCGCATTAATCGGTGAAGGAATGGCAGGGATCTGTGCATCAGATTCCACATCAGCCGAGGTAGTGCAGTGGGCTGAAGAGATATTGGGCGCGGTAGGCAAAGTGGTTCGTGTGCCCGAATCGTTGATTGATGCTGTGACAGCAATTTCTGGTTCTGGTCCTGCGTATGTGTTTTTAGTGGCCGAGGCACTCACGAATTCTGCAATTGAACAAGGCCTGTCGCCAGAAGTCGCCGACCTATTGGTCCGACAATTGTTTGTCGGCTCGGCGCAGCTACTGGGACAGTCGTCAGAATCTGCTCAGCAATTGCGAGCAAATGTGACGTCGCCAAATGGTGTCACCGCAGCGGCTATTGCCACATTGGAGGCAACAGGGTTGCGGAGTGCTATATCGGAGACGGTAAAAAGTGCTGTGATTCGCAGCCGTGAGATGGGTAAGTAGTCGCTAGGGTATGCCGTAGGTCACGAACTCCGGACGGGGTTACCCCCCAACCGGGAGTCGCGCTTGTAAAAGTGCGCCGTTTGGGCCGGTGCCGTCGGGGGGTTGGCACCGGCCCATTCGTATTTTTAAGAACTCACCATGAAACATCGCTTTGATCACATTTCGTTCCTCTCTGATTACGGAACTCGAGATGAATTCGTTGGCATCGTGAAATGTGTTGTTGCAGACATTGCGCCACATGTGCGAGTGATTGACATTACACATGACATTTCAGCATTTGATGTGCGTGCTGGTTCGCTTGCACTTGCGCGAGCAGTTGCATATGTGCCAGAAGGCGTAGTGCTCGCAATTGTCGATCCCGGCGTTGGCAGTGCGCGTCGCGCCATTGCGGTCAGTGTTGCTGGTGGCAAAGGTGTGTTTATTGGCCCAGATAACGGCCTCTTGGCAACCGGTGTTGCGCTTGCCGGTGGTGCTGAATTTGCTGTCGAGCTAACAAATACGAAATACCACTTGCCATCACCTGGCACCACGTTTGCAGGGCGCGACATTTTTGCTGCCGTTGCGGCGCACGTATGTAATGGAGTTTCGCTAGAAGATCTCGGCAACGAGATTGATACTGCTTCAATCCTTCCCGGCATCGTCCCTATTACTCGGGAAGAAAATGGAGCAGTGGTTGGCGAAGTGACGTGGGTGGACCATTTTGGAAATTGTCAACTCAATATCGGGCCAACCGAAATTGAACAATGGGGATCTCCAGTGAGAATTGCAATTGGTTTGCCTAGTTCGCCTAACTATGTGATGCGATCGGTTCCCGTTGTCCACAATTTTTCCGAGATCGGCGGCGGCCTTGGTTTGGTGATTGATTCGTACGGCATGCTGGCGCTATGCACCGACCGGGGATCAGCAGCCGCAGAATGTGATCTTGCGCCAACCGTGCAGATCGCGCTTTCTCAAGATCCAGCAAGTGGTCAAGGGGTGAGCACATCCGTGCGGTTGGGGCCTAAACCCGACTGAGTTCTGAATTGGCGTATTGTCAAAGCATGCGTCCTGCAACAACTTTGGCAATTGCCCTTCTGCTGTTATCAATCTTTGCCGCTGGATTGATTTCTCTCCGGTAGTCGTGAACCTCGCAGAGATTGTTGAGCAGCATCCACAAGATGCGGTGGCGTTGGTGAGTCGTGGGCGACCAACGACATATGGTGAACTTCGACGTCAGACAGCAAGTTTGCGAGGTCTACTTGTTGAGTGCGGAGTAGAGCGCGGAGACCGCGTCGCAATTCTGTGTGGCAATAGCCGCTATTTCGTCATTGCGTATCTTGCTGCACTTGGTGTTGGTGCTGTTGCTGTGCCGCTCAACGTGATGAGTCCATCGTCTGAGATTCAACGAGAGCTTGATGTGGTGCAGCCACGTGTTGTGTTTGTCGAACCAGCGGCCATGACTGCATGGCGCGAAGTGGATACCTCGAATTTCACGGAATTGCGATCGGTGATTGCCACTGAAGGGCATCAGATCGATGGTGCAATCACGTTGTCAGAACAACTCATGCATGCTCCCGTTCCCATTCTGCAGATGGGCCCTCATGAAGTAGCAACACTCATTTTTACAAGCGGTACTGCAGGCGCGTCAAAGGCCGCGATGTTGTCGCACCGCAATTTGCTTTCCAACCTCGAGCAACTTGCCGAACTTGATCAAATTCATAGCACCGATGTGGTGTACGGAGTCTTGCCCTTATTTCATATCTTTGGCCTCAACGTGGTGTTGGGTTTCACGTTGTTTAGCGGTGCATCGGTTGTGCTGGTGCAACGATTTGATCCAACAACTGCACTCGAGACATTTGCTGAACGCAAAGTGACCGTTGTTCCGGGTGCGCCTCAAATGTGGGCGATGTTTGCACAAATGACGGGCGCTGAAACTGAGGTGTTGTCACGAATTCGGGTTGCGTTGACTGGCGCATCAAAAATGCCAGAACAGGTCACCAATGATCTCATTGCCAAGTTCGGACTGCGTGTTCGCGAGGGTTATGGATTAACTGAGTCCGCGCCAGTATTGACGACTTCGCTTACCGGCAACCATAAAGTTGGATCAATTGGTAAGCCTGTGCCGCGTGTGCAGCTGCGATTAGTTGATGAGCATGGCGAAGATGCAGATCTGGGTGATTCGGGTGAAGTGTGGGCAAAAGGCGAGAACATTTTTCTGGGGTATTACCGCGATCAAGAAGCAACAGATCGTGTGCTCACTCACGACGGATGGTTGCGCACGGGAGACATTGCGGTAATTGACGACGAAGGTGATTTGTACCTCGTTGATCGCCTCAAGGATCTCATTATTGTGAGTGGTTTTAACGTGTATCCAGCAGAGGTGGAGCAAGTGTTGCTCACGCATCCATCTATCGCACAAGCAGCAGTAGTTGGTGCTCCACATCCGCACACGGGTGAGTCAGTTCGCGCGCACATAGTGCTGAAACCGGGGGTTCACTTAGATGAAGACGCAATTATCGAGCATTGCCAAAAGCAACTAGCGCGCTACAAGTGTCCCTCAAAAGTGTTGATTGTTCAGTCGTTACCAACTGGT
>LIAZ01000015.1 GCA_001438985.1 Acidimicrobium sp. BACL17 MAG-120823-bin42
GCGTGATGGAAACTCGCCCAATGTCGAAGCAAAAGCGTTGGCGCCTCGTTGAAGTATTGGAGCGTGCAAAATGATCCAGCAAGAGTCCCGTCTTCGTGTTGCTGACAACAGCGGCGCAAAAGAAGTGTTGTGCATCAAGGTGCTTGGCGGCACACGTCGTCGCTACGCATCAATTGGTGACGTTTTCATTGGCACGGTTAAGGATGCAATTCCTGGTGCTGCCGTGAAAAAAGGTGAAGTTGTGCGTTGTGTTGTGGTTCGTGTCAAAAAGGAAAAGCGTCGTCCAGACGGCAGCTACATCCGTTTTGATGAGAACGCAGCCGTGCTCATCAAAGATGATCTCACACCTCGTGGAACCCGTATTTTCGGACCAGTTGGTCGTGAGCTCCGTGACAAAAAGTTCATGCGAATCATTTCGCTTGCACCGGAGGTGTTGTAACCATGAAGCTGAAAAAGGGTGACACTGTCATCGTCATTGCCGGAAAAGACAAAGGCAAGACAGGTGAAATTACACAAGTAAGTCCAAAGAGCAACAAGGTGAAGGTTGCCGGTGTGAACACCGCAAAGCGACACACTGCTGCTCGTGGGCAGACCGCCAACACGGGTGGAATCATCGACAAGGACATGCCAGTCGATGCATCAAACGTGATGTTGGTGCACAAGGGCAAGCCAACGCGAGTTGGTTTCAAGATCAAGGCAGACGGCACAAAAGTGCGTGTTGCCAAGAGCACCGGAGATGAAATCTGATGACTGTTGCAGTTGATTATCAGCCACGCTTGAAGTTGCACTACAACGAAGTCGTACGTGCCGAACTGATTAAGCAACTTGGCGTACAGAACGTGATGCAAGTTCCAACGTTCGAAAAAATCGTGATCAACATGGGTGTTGGTCGTGCGACACAACAGTCGTCGTTGATCGATGGCGCAGTTTCCGACCTCACCGCGATTTCAGGCCAAAAGCCAATCGTGACCAAGTCGCGCACATCAATCGCATCATTCAAGCTTCGCGAAGATCAGGCCATTGGTTGCAAGGTCACCTTGCGCGGTGACCGCATGTGGGAATTCCTTGATCGTTTGATCTCGGTAGCGATTCCTCGTATTCGCGACTTCCGTGGTCTGCCAGGAAAGTCCTGGGATGGCAACGGCAACTACACCTTTGGACTCACCGAGCAGTTGGTGTTTACCGAAGTGAGT
Source organism: Acidimicrobium sp. BACL17 MAG-120823-bin42 (assembly GCA_001438985.1). Lineage (GTDB taxonomy): Bacteria > Actinomycetota > Acidimicrobiia > Acidimicrobiales > Ilumatobacteraceae > UBA3006. Next base: position 1,194 of record LIAZ01000015.1, read on the forward strand.
TACGACAAGGTGGACACCACCCGCGGTATGGACATCACCATTGTCACCACCGCAACCACCGACCTCGACGGCAAGGCACTTCTCGATGCATTTGGATTTCCGATCCGCAAGGGCGAAGAACCAGCATCATCCAAAAAAGCTCGCGGAGCGGCAAAGCGCTCAGCCAAGAAGAAGAAGTAACAGAGGACCATATGGCAAAGAAATCACTCGTAAACAAGGCGAACGCAACGCCGAAGTTCAAGGTACGGGGTTACACCCGCTGCCAAAAGTGTGGACGTTCGCGTGCGGTGTATCGCAAATTTGGATTGTGCCGCCTGTGCCTTCGCAAGATGGCCCACGCTGGCGAAATTCCAGGTCTGACAAAGGCAAGTTGGTAAACGCATCATGATGACTGATCCAATCGCCGACATGCTCACACGCATTCGCAACGCGAATGCCGCAATGAAAGACGAAGTGTTGATGCCTGCTTCAAAGCAGAAATCAGCGCTTGCTGAAGTGCTGAAGAAAGAGGGATACATCTCTGACTTCGGTCTCATCGACAACCCAACTGGTCCGGGCAAGTCGTTGAAGATCGGTCTGAAGTATTCCGATGATCGCAAGCGCACCATTCAAGGTATTAAGCGAGTATCCACACCGGGTCTTCGCGTGTACCGCAATGCAACCGAAGTACCACGCGTTTTGGGTGGTCTTGGTGTTGCTGTCCTGTCCACCAGCCATGGGCTCATGACCGACCGCGAAGCGCGCCAGCGCAACGTGGGTGGTGAAGTCATGTGCTTCGTTTGGTAACCGGAAACCAGTAGGGGAAAGAAGTACTTATATGTCACGTATCGGAAATGCAGCAGTCGTTGTGCCTAATGGCGTCGACGTCACTATCGCTGGTCTTTCGCTGACCGTAAAAGGTCCGAAGGGCACATTGTCACGCGTGTTCCCATCTGGTGTTTCGATCGCTCGCGAAGAAAACACCATCGTGGTTACCCGCGACAACGAAGAGCGCGACTCACGTGCACGTCACGGTTTGGTGCGCACACTTGTCAGCAACATGATGATTGGAGTGACCGAGGGTTACACCAAGGAACTCGACATCATCGGTGTTGGTTATCGTGCGGAAGCTCAGGGTCCAAGCAAGTTGAAGTTGGCTCTTGGTTTTTCACACCCAGTAGTGATCGATGCTCCAGAAGGAGTGACATTCGAAGTTCCTGCTCAGACGAAGATCATCGTCAAAGGCGCCGACAAAGAAGTTGTTGGCCAGGTTGCAGCGAACATTCGCGAAATTCGCAAGCCAGAGCCTTACAAGGGCAAGGGTGTGCGTTATCTCAATGAACGAGTTCTGCGTAAAGCAGGCAAGACCGGCAAGAAGTAATCGGGAGATTTGACGACTATGACATCAGTATCAAGCCAGCGCCATGCAGGTCGCTTGCGTCGCCACCGTCGCGTACGTAAGAAGATCACCGGCACCGCCGAGCGTCCACGTCTCGCCGTTTATCGCAGCAACAAGCACATCACCGTGCAGTTGATCAACGATCTCGACGGACACACCGTTGCATCGGCATCAACTGTCGAGCCAGATCAGCGCAAATTGGGAACAGGATCAAATGTTGATGCGGCAAAGCGCATCGGCACACTTGTGGCCGAGCGTGCGAAAGCAGCAGGAGTAACAAAAGTTGTTTATGACCGCGGTGGTTTCTTGTACCACGGTCGCGTAGCAGCGGCAGCAGATGCTGCCCGAGAAGCAGGGTTGGAGTTCTAATGACTGACATTTCAAACGCACGTACGACCGAGCCTGGTCAACTTCGCGAATCACGCGTTGTACACATCAACCGCGTAGCCAAAGTAGTGAAGGGTGGACGTCGCTTTTCGTTTACCGCACTTGTGGTGATCGGTGACGGTGCAGGCCGAGTTGGTTTGGGTTATGGAAAGGCAAAGGAAGTTCCTTTGGCAATCCAAAAGGGCACCGAAGAAGCAAAGCGCAATTTGTTTAGCGTTGCTCTTGCGGGCTCAACTATCACCCACCAAATCTTGGGTATCAATGGCGCAGGCCGCGTGTTGCTGAAGCCTGCTGCTCCTGGTACCGGAGTTATTGCTGGTGGCGCTGCTCGAATCATTCTTGAAGAAGCCGGCATTCATGACGTACTTGCGAAGTCGCTTGGTTCGTCAAACGCCATCAACGTTGCCCGTGCAACGATCAACGGCTTGAAGGATTTGCAAAGCCCAGACGAAGTTGCAAAGCGTCGTGGAATTCCTGCTGATTCATTTGTTCCTAAAGGTCTCCTTCGTGCGTTCAACGAGCGCAAGAAGTCAAGCGGAGGTGCTCACTAGCCATGACAGCATTCAAAAAACCAGGTCGCACCACACGCGATCGTAAGCCAGCAGCAAAGAAGGCGGCCGCCGAACAACGTGCGGCAGCAGCAGCGCTGAAGGCTGCATCGGGCAACACCTCAACACGCAAAGTAAAGCGTGTGAAGGTTGAGCCAACAGGTGCAACCATCACGGTGACGCAAGTGCGTTCAGAAATCGGCAACAAGCCAAAGAACCGTGCAACATTGCGCGCGCTTGGGCTTCGTCGTATCGGTCATACCAATACGTTGCCTGATCGTCCAGAGATTCGCGGCATGATTGCACGCGTTCCTCACCTCATCGAAATCAAGGAAGGCAAGTAAGCCATGCGCGTAGATGAACTCGCTCCATCTAAGGGAGCAAAGAAAAAGCCAAAGCGCGTTGGTCGCGGTATTGGTGGTAAGGGTGGAAAGACTGCAGGTCGTGGTACCAAAGGTCAGTACGCCCGTAACACCGTGAAGCGAGGCTTTGAAGGTGGTCAGATGCCATTGAAGCAACGCGTACCAAAGTTGAAGGGCTTTAATAACCCGTTCCGCGTTGAGTTCTATGCCGTCAACCTTGATGTGATTGAAGCCCTCGGACTTGCAGAAGTAGATCCAAAGGTGCTTGTTGATAGAAGCGCCGCACACAAAAACACCCTCATCAAGGTGCTTGGTCGCGGCAAAATCACGAAGGCGGTAAAGGTGTCGGCACATGCAGTGTCAAAGACTGCAGAGCAGGCAATCATTGCCGCGGGTGGTTCGGTAACGATCCTGCCAATGCCGCACAAGGGCCCACGTCCAGCCGCTAAGGGCAACCAGTTCACTAACCGATAGTGGTGTTGCGTCGGTACGCCGGCGCTCATCAAGTACAGGAGCTTCCACGATGTGGTCGAACGTGAAAAACATCTTCAAGGTGGCAGACCTTCGTAACAAGGTGTTGTTCACCTTGGCGATGATTGCTGTGTATCGATTTGGAACCGCATTGCGTGTTCCAGGTGTTGATGCTCAGGCTGTCAGTCAGTTGCGCGAGGCGTCTAATTCGCAAGGTGCTCTTGGCTTTTTGAACTTGTTCTCTGGTGGAGCGTTCGGCAGCTTCTCCATCTTCGCGCTCGGCATCATGCCGTACATCACCGCAAGCATCATCATGCAGGTGCTTGGCGTGGTAATTCCAAAACTTGAGCAGTGGCAGCAAGAAGGTGCAACGGGTCAGCGCAAGATCACGCAATGGACGCGCTATCTGGCAATCGGCATCGCAACGTTGCAAGGTGCTGGACTCACATTTATTTTCGGCCAAGGAAACGGTTCAGCATTCTTGGGTGCGGCTGCAACTGCTCCCGATGTTGTGTTGCTCGATCCGTTCATGCCACGTGCATTACTCGTGATTCCATCATTGGTTGCAGGAACTGCAATGTTGATGTGGTTGGGTGAACTCATTAGCCAACGCGGTATTGGTAATGGCATGTCGATGGTAATTTTCGCCTCGATTGTCAGCGGTTTACCGTATGGCTATTACTCATTGCTGCAGAGCAAAAAGACCATTACGTTCATCGTTTTAGTGGCCGTATCAATGGGGATCTTGATCGCGGTAGTTCGCGTCGAATTGGGCAGTCGTCGAATTCCTGTGCAATTTGCTAAACGTGTGGTGGGTCGCAAGCAATACGGTGGACAAAATACCTACATTCCACTGAAGGTCAATCAAGCCGGCATCGTTCCAATCATTTTCGCAAGCTCGGTGTTGTTGTTGCCAGTGCTGTTGTCGAACATGTTGGGAAGCGGCGTGGGCTGGCGCGGTTCGATCGCATCTTTTGTTAACGACTATTTGGTTAACAGTCAAAACCTGCTGTACATCTCCATCTTTTTCTTGCTGATCATTGCGTTTGCATACTTTTACAACTCGATCGCGTTCGATCCAATTCGTCAAGCAGATCAGTTGCGCAAGCAAGGCGGATTCATTCCAGGTATTCGCCCTGGTCCCCAGACCGAGTCGTTTCTCGCCAAGACAGTGAACCGCATCACATTGCCAGGTGCAATGTTCGTCGCCTTCATCGCCATTTTGCCGTACATCATTTTGTGGGTAGGAGACGTTCAGTCGTTCCCGTTCGCCGGAACCACTGTGTTGATTGCGGTAGGTGTTGCTCTTGAATTGATGCGTCAGATCGACAGCCAGCTAATGCAACGTAACTATGAGGGCTTCTTGAAGTGACGTTTTCCATTTAGGAAACGTAATCAAGAAATTGACGAAAGATCGATCTCCATGGCACATGCAGTCCGCATCATCATGCTTGGCCGTCAGGGCGCCGGTAAGGGCACGCAATGTGTTCGATTGGCTGACGAGTTTGGCGCGCCACATATTTCGACTGGCGAAATGTTGCGAGCAGCGGTGCGTAAAGACTCGGCACTTGGTCGCGCGGTCAAAGCAGTGTTGGACAAGGGTGAACTCGTAAACGACGAATTGATGATCAGCCTGGTTCAAGGTCGCATTGGCGAAGAAGACGCACGTATGTCGGGCTACATCCTTGATGGTTTCCCGCGCACGGTTGCCCAGGCTCAGGCCTTTGATCACATCAGCGAGGTTCGTCCCACCGACTTGGTGATCGATCTCGAGGTGAAGCGCGACTTGGTGCTCAGCCGCTTGTCATCACGGCGAACCTGCGAGCAGTGCCAAGCCAACTATGTGGCCACAGGGGCAGAGTCCAGCCCGTGGACATGCGAAAAGTGTGGTGGCACAGTGGTGCAGCGGGCGGACGATACGCCAGAAGCGATCAACCATCGCCTCGATCTCTATGACGCCATGACCTCACCGTTGATCTCGTACTACAAGGACCAGAACAAGCTGGCGGTAGTAGATGGCCTGGGCACCCCTGACGAGGTGTTTGCCCGCCTCCGCACGGCAGTAGCCGGCATTAAGAATCGCTAGTCATGACCCAGCCCAAATCGCTCATCTCCTTGTGTTTTGGGGTTTTGGGGCAGGGGAATGCGGCGGTAGCATAACCCTTCGCCTTTTGGAGGGTTTTCTCCGACTGGCTTGTATGTCCGTGTGTTTGAGGAGAGAGCCCTGCCAAAAAACAAAGAAGATGCAATTGTGCTGGAAGGCACGATTACAGAGTCGCTGCCAAACGCCATGTTTCGCGTCGAACTCGATAACGGACACACAGTGTTAGCTCATATTTCAGGAAAGATGCGAATGAATTACATCCGTATCTTGCCGGGGGACAAAGTGCAAGTAGAGCTAACGCCATACGACCTCACCCGAGGTCGGATTACTTACCGACATAAATAACAGTTTTCATAACCACATCATCAATCACCAATTACGAGGCCGAAGTGAAAGTTAAACCAAGCGTCAAGAAAATATGCGAGAAGTGCAAGGTCATTCGCCGGCACGGTCGCGTAATGGTGATCTGCGAAAACCCTCGACACAAGCAACGTCAAGGCTGAGAAGGAACATCAGATGGCACGTATTTCAGGAGTAGACATCCCACGCGAAAAGCGTTTGGTGATTTCGTTGACATACATTTTCGGCATTGGTAATACCACTGCTCAGAAAATGTGCAAAGAGCTCGATCTCAATCCAGACACCCGCGTTCGCAATCTCACCGACTCTGAAGTCAACAAGATTCGTATGTACATCGAAAACAACCTCACGGTTGAAGGCGACCTGCGCCGCGATGTGCAAACCGACATCAAGCGCAAGATTGAAATTGGTTCATACCAAGGAACGCGTCACCGCAAGGGTCTCCCTGTACGTGGTCAGCGCACACACACCAATGCTCGTACTCGCAAGGGTCCGAAGAAGACTGTGGCCAACAAGAAGATGGCAGTGAGGAAGTAAATCATGGCAAAGGCACCTGCACCCCGTAAGCGCAAGCGCGATCGCAAAAACATTGCGACCGGCGTTGTGCACATTAAGAGTTCGTTCAACAACACCATCGTGTCCATTACCGACACCGAAGGAAATGTCATTTCATGGGCATCATCGGGTGGCGTTGGATTCTCCGGTTCGCGCAAGTCCACTCCGTATGCAGCGCAAATGGCAGCCGAAAAGGCAGGCCGTGCAGCAATGGAACAAGGTCTTCGTCGCGTTGAAGTGCATGTAAAGGGCCCGGGTTCGGGTCGCGATACCGCACTGCGTTCTATTCAAAACCTTGGCATCGAAGTGTCTGGCATCAAAGATGTAACGCCAGTTCCACACAACGGTTGCCTCCAGCCAAAGCGAAAGAGGCCGTAAGTTATGGCTCGCTATACAGGACCAAAGGTGCGTATTTCGCGCCGTCTCGGTGTCAACATTTTCGAAAACGCCAAGGGCTCAAAGGCTCTTGAGCGCCGTCCGTTCCCACCAGGAACACACGGTCGCACACGTCGTCGTGGTGCCGGCAGTGAATACCTCTTGCAGTTGCAGGAAAAGCAGAAGGCTAAGTACATCTACGGTGTGCTCGAGCGTCAATTCCGCAAGGCATACGAAGAGGCAACACGTTTGGCTGGCCCAACCGGTGAAAACCTGTTGCGTCTGCTTGAGTGCCGCTTGGACAACGTGGTGTACCGCGCAGGTTGGGCAAACACCCGTCCGCAGGCACGTCAGTTCGTGAGCCACGGCCTTGTGTTGGTCGATGGCAAGCGCGTGAATATTCCTTCGTACAGCGTTGGTCGTGGACAAGTTGTCACGCTTTCCGAGAAGGCCGCAAACATGATCGTCATTCAGCACAACATCGACACACTCGACCACAAGATGGTTGGTTGGATCGATCGTGCAGAAGGTGGCAAGCAAGTCACCGTTCGCGAGCTTCCATCGCGCGAACAAATTGACGTACCAGTCCGCGAACAGCTCATTGTTGAGCTCTACTCGAAGTAACCCCAAAAAGAATTGGCAATAGGAGATATCAATGCTTGTTATTCAGCGTCCATCAGTTGAAGCAATCGGTTCACCAGAAGGCAACCGTCAGAAGTTTTCTGTCGGCCCTCTTGAGCCAGGCTTAGGGCACACCATCGGCAACTCGCTTCGCCGCATGTTGTTGTCATCCATTCCGGGTGCAGCAATCACTTCGGTCAAGTTTGAGTCGGCGCTTCATGAGTTTGATGTCATCGAAGGCATTACCGAAGATGTCACCGAAATCATCTTGAACCTCAAAGACATCGTTGTTGTATGCGAGAGTGACGAGCCAGTAGTAATCACACTTGACATCAAAGGCCCAGCAGATGTAACTGCAGCCGACATTGTTTGCCCAACTGGCGTTGAGATCCTCAACAAGTCACAGCACATCGCCACATTGTCGGCGAAAGGCCGTTTGGTTGTAGACCTCACCATCGAGCGTGGCAAAGGTTATGCATCAAGCGATCGCGATACCCGCAAAGTAATCGGCATCATTCCAATCGATGCAATTTTCTCACCAGTACGTCGCTGCACCTACACCGTGGAACCAACACGTGTTGAGCAGTCAACCAACTACGACAAGATCATCCTCGACATCGAAACCGATGGAACGGTTGAGCCACGTGAAGCACTTGCATCAGCAGGCGCAACACTTCGTGCATTGGTCGACCTCGTTGCCACCATGAGCGATGCGCCAATGGCACTCGAACTCGGTGAGCTTGCAGGCACCGGCGCAGGTTCGCCAGACCTCGACTTGAGCATCGAAGACCTCGACTTGAGCGAGCGTCCACGTAACTGCTTGAAGCGCGCACAAGTCAACACCGTTGGCGAGCTCTTGCTTCGCAGCGAAGAAGATCTATTGAACATCACCAACTTCGGTCAGAAGTCGTTGGATGAAATCAAGTTGAAGCTCGACGAACGCGGATTGTCACTGCGCATCTGATAGCGCACCAATACGCACCATTTCATAGGAGACGATGAACCATGCCAGCAACACCAAGACGAGCCCGAAGCTTCGGACATAGCGCACACCATCAAAAGTTGTTGATGGCGAACCTCGCTGCATCATTGTTTGCTGCAGAGGGCATTGTGACCACGGAAGGCAAGGCCAAAGCATTGCGCCCAATCGCCGAGAAGTTGATCACGAAGGCAATCAAAGCGCAGGGCGAAGGCCCAATGCGCGTTCACCGCATTCGTCAAATTCAGTCGTACTTGAATGACAAGGAAATGACCAACAAGTTGGTCAACGTTGTTGCACCTCGCTACACCGGCCGCAATGGTGGATACACCCGCGTGCTCAAGCTTGGTCCACGCCATGGTGACAATGCACCAATGGCGCGCATCGAACTCGTCTGATTCATCATGACCATGCGTCGAGCACGCATGACGGTTGCCTATAAAGGCGATCAATTTCATGGCTTTGCCACGAATCCTGGAGTAGATACTGTCGCGTCCACAATTGAAGGCGCGCTGGCACAGATTCTGCAAGAAGAAGTGCGCATCACTCCTGCCGGGCGTACTGATGCAGGTGTGCATGCGTGGGGTCAGGTAATTGGTGCCGACCTTCCAGATCGTGTCAATCTTCCTGTGTTGATGAAACAACTCAATTCGTTGTGTGGACCATCAATTGCCATCCGCGAAGCAGTGTGGACGAAACCCGATTTTCACGCCCGTTACACCGCATTGTGGCGTTCGTATCGCTACACGGTGCTCAACTCGGAGACACCGAATCCGTTCATGGTCGACACTGCTTGGCACATCATCAAGCCACTCAAGTTGCGAGCAATGCAACTCGCCTCGGATGCAGTGATTGGCGAACACGACTTTTCGGCTTTTTGTCGCAAGCCAAAGCCGGCTGACGAACACGACACGTACGAGCACTCGATGCGCCGCTACGTGATGAATGCTGACTGGCACGACTTGGGCGAGGGGGTGCTCAGGTTCGATGTTCGGGCAAATGCCTTTTGCCACCAGATGGTGAGAGCCCTCGTTGGCACCTTCATCGATATCGGTCTCGGAAAGCGTCCCCCCAGCGATATGCGCGGATTGATTGTTTCGGGTGATCGGGCAGAGGCGGCACCCGTGGCACCCCCGCAAGGCCTGATTTTGTGGGAAGTTGGGTATCCCGCCGATTGTGATTAGACCCCTCTGACCCCTATCCTGAAACGGTCCATAGGGGCAGCGTTTGGTTGAGTTTTCGACCAAGTTCTCAGTTCTTGAAAGCAGTTTTTTATGATGCGTACGTACTCACCAAAAGCAAGTGAAATCCAGCGCGAGTGGCATCTCGTCGACGCCGAAGGATTGGTGCTTGGTCGCATGTGCACAGAAGTTGCAGCAATTTTGCGCGGCAAGCACAAGCCAATGTTCGCGATGCACATGGACACCGGTGACCACGTCATCATCGTCAATGCATCAAAGATTGTCCTTACCAGTGGCAAAGCCGACAAAGAACTCGTTCATGATTACAGCGGTTACCCAGGTGGTCTTCGCTCACAGACATACGGCAACTTGCTGAGCCGCAAACCAGAAGATGCGATCCGTCGCACCATCCGCGGCATGTTGCCAAAGGGACCACTTGGTCGTCAGATGATTAAGAAGTTGAAGGTGCATGCAGGACCACAACACGGTCACGAAGCACAGTCACCAAAAGTATTGAACATCCCGCACGCAAAAGCGCGCTGATTATAAAGATCGAATAGAGGAGCAATCGTGGGAACAAAGCCACTGACACAGACAACCGGCCGTCGCAAAGAAGCAGTCGCACGCGTGCGCTTGCGTCCGGGCACGGGCAAGGTCGTAATCAACGGACGCGAGTTCGAGGACTACTTTCCAAACGCATTGCAGCGTGCTGCAGCAACCGAAGCATTTCGTGTTGTCGAAGCAGAAACCACCTACGACGTTGACTGTGATATTCAGGGTGGCGGAATCGCCGGCCAAGCCGGTGCATTGCGCATGGCAATTGCTCGCTCAATTCTCGAGTTGGACGAAGAGAAGCGCTCAGTGCTTCGCAAGGCTGGCTTGCTCACTCGCGACTCGCGTAAGAAGGAAAGCAAGAAGTACGGCCTCAAGAAGGCGCGCAAGGCGCCTCAGTACACAAAGCGTTAATCACGTGTTGGTTCGCGCGATGTATGTCGCGCGAATGTGTGTAACCGATGCTTAGATTTGGCACCGACGGTGTGCGTGGAGTTGCCTTCACCGAACTCACCGAAAACTATGTTGCAGAACTTGGGCTGGTTGCTGCCCAACAACTGGGTGTGAACAAGGTGCTGGTGGGGCGTGACACACGCGAATCAGGCCCGCGTCTAGAAGCCGCGTTAGCCCATGGGCTGCTTGCGGGCGGCGTAGACGTTGAGTTACTCGGTGTCGCACCAACTCCAGCGATTGCATTTTTGGCTGCAAAACGAGGCTGTGCTAGCGCGGCAATTACTGCATCGCATAATCATTTCGCCGATAACGGAGTGAAGCTGTTCGCTAACGGCGGATTGAAACTGAGTGATGCCCAACAAGATGCCATCGAGTCGCAGATGACGGGGAAGTCATCAATTGCACCAGCACAACCAGATTCAGTTGATCTACTTGATGAGTATGTTGCTCACATCGTTGGGCTATTTCCAGCGTTGGCCTTTGCCAAGATGAAGATTGTGTTGGATTGTGCGCATGGCGCAATGAGCACGGTTGCGCCACAAGCGTTTGCACGCCTTGGTGCCACGGTCATTGTGATGAACGATGAACCTAATGGCACAAACATCAACGATGGTTGCGGGGCGACGCATCCAGAAGTGGTGAGCGAAGCAGTTCGCCTACATCAAGCCGACTTGGGGCTTGCATTTGATGGCGACGGAGACCGCGTCATTGCAGTTGATCATGTTGGCGACATTGTTGATGGCGATCACTTGCTTGCACTTGCCGCAATCGACATGCATAAGCACGGGAAGTTGAAGTCGAATGCAGTGGCAGTGACCGTGATGACCAATGCAGGATTTCACGCCGCAATGAAAAAGAACAACATCGATGTTGTTACTACGCCTGTGGGCGACCGAAATGTGTTAGTTGCATTTGATGAACACGACATCGTGTTGGGTGGCGAGCAAAGTGGTCACATTATTTACCGCGATCACGCAACAACAGGTGACGGCTTGCTTGCTGGAGCCATGCTGGTTGATTTAGTTCGGCGTGAAGGTAAACCACTAGCAACACTTGCGCGCAATGCAATGACCTCGCTTCCGCAGACATTGATCAATGTCCGAGTGGCACAGATTGTGAGCAACCCCGCAGATGCACTCGCCGATGAAATCACACAAGCCACTGCGCAGTTGCAAGGTGTTGGGCGTGTGTTGTTGCGGGCGAGTGGAACCGAGCCCATGATTCGCGTGATGGTTGAGGCTTCATTTCAAGAGATCGCAGACTCCATTGCACAAGGGCTTGCAGACGTTGTTTCCCAGCGCTTCGGCGGGGTTCGGTAACCTGTAAGCCATGTGCGGCATCATTTGCGTTGTGTCGCGGCCGTCGGCCAGGCCTCTGCCTCTGGCTGCCGACATTCTTGATGCCCTCGATCGGGCAATCGCGGCTGGCCAAGCCAGCAGCATTGCCGAGTGTGGTCGTGTAGTTGCCGATGCCGACAAATCGTTGCGTGGTGAGTCGGGACTCGGAACGCTGATTGACAATATTGCATTAGTCGCTCAGTTAAATGGACGCCTCGATTCACTCGATGC